>DAIDML010000106.1 GCA_027449005.1 Erysipelotrichaceae bacterium
GGTGTCAGCATTCAACAATGCTGGTTTTGATAACATCAGCACAACATCGCTCATGATGTATGCGCAAAACCCGATTGTAAACTTTACCGTGATGTTTTTAATCGTTATGGGTGGATTAGGATTCAGCGTTTGGTTTGATGTGCGTAAGTCAACTCAATCCATTCTTAAAAAAATTCCTACTAAGAAAGTATACAATCAACTCAAAGTGCATGTGAAATTAGTGTTATGGGTTACCTTCATTTTAATCATCACTGGATGGTTATTCATTTTAGTGGTTGAATTTAACAACCCAAATACGTTGGGGCCATTACCATTCTTAAGCAAATCCATGGCTGCGCTATTCCAATCTGTCACTCTTCGTACTGCTGGGTTTTCTACATTGAATATTGCTTTGCTTAGACCAGCTACATTGTTGTTTATGATGTTGTTCATGTTTATTGGTGGATCTCCAGGTGGAACAGCAGGTGGGATTAAAACAACCACCTTTGCATTGGTGGTGTTGTATGTGATCACAGAGTTACGTAACAAAGATCAACTCGTCTTGTTTAATAAAACTATTTCAAGAGATACCTTAAGAAGAGCTGTTACCATTCTTGTGTTAAGTTTAAGCTTCTTGTTGGTCGGTATCTTAGGATTGTTTTTACTTCAACCAGGTGACCCTTTAGCCATCATGTTTGAAGCATTCAGTGCGATGGCCACGGTGGGGTTATCCATGAATTTCACGCCTTCATTGAATGAATGGGGAAAAATCATTATTATATTATTGATGTATTCTGGTCGTATTGGACCAGTTGCGATTGCCTACACGTTAAAGTCCAATCGTGTTAAACGTCGTGCCAACTTAGTGGAATACCCACAAGGACAAGTCATTGTCGGATAGGAGAATCATGGCAAAGAATAAAACAAATGAAAAATCGTATGCGGTCTTAGGTTTAGGTGTTTTTGGTTCAAGTGTGGCCAAGACACTTTCTGAAAACAACAACGATGTCATCGCTATTGATAAAGACATCGTTAACGTGGATCGAGCAGGAGAGTATGCAACCAGTGCTGTGGTGGCTGATTTTACCGACATTGAACAACTTCGTGCTGTGGGTGTTGCGGATGTGGATGTAGGTGTAGTTGCGGTCGGAACCAATCTAGAAGCCTCCATTCTAGCGATCATGAATTTGAAAGAACTCAATGTTCCTTACATTGTGGCGAAAGCTAAAAACAAAACATACATGAACATTCTTAAGAAAATTGGGGCAGATTATGTGGTTCGTCCTGAAAAAGAAATGGGTGAGCGTGTAGCGAAGACGCTCATGTCAAAGAATTTGAAAGAATTCTTGGATCTTGATGCAACCACCATGGTGGCAGAACTGCTTGTTCCTGAAAAATGGGTAAATCATACCCTTAAAGATTTGAATTTACGTGCGGTGTATGGCGTCAATGTTGTTGGAGTTAAACAACATGGTCAAAGTAAAATCACCTTATCACCAGATGCAGACTATAAATTGAAGGATGATGATTTACTTGTGATTATTGCCGACAAAGAAACCTTTGAG
>DAIDML010000107.1 GCA_027449005.1 Erysipelotrichaceae bacterium
GTTAGAATTTCCTATGATCGATCCTTTTAGGGATCTAGAATAAACAAAGCTTAAGACACACATATGTGACGCTTCACTCAAGAGACATGATGGTTGGTGAGAATCATGGTGAAACCACGTATGGATCACTTAAGGGTTAAACTTCTGAAACCAAGTAAGAAGTTTCGTACTAGTCGTTACCTAGTTGAGTGCATGATGACTTCATCATGAACTAAGGTGGTACCACGTTCACGCGTCCTTAGATGGCGCGTTTTTTTATTGAACTTTGGAGGAACATTATGGATTATAAATCGACACTGAATATGCCCAATACAGCCTTTGAAATGAAGGCAAACTTGAATCAGAAAGAACCTGTTTTTCAAGAACGTTGGGAGCAAGCTCAACTCTATGAAGCCATGCTCAAGAAAAGAGAAGGGTATCCGACTTTCATCTTGCATGATGGCCCACCGTATGCCAATGGCAACATTCACATTGGGCATGCCTTAAACAAAATCTTAAAAGATACCGTGATACGCTCACGCTTTTTAGCTGGGTATCATGTACCCTTCATTCCAGGATGGGATACCCATGGTTTACCAATTGAAACCGCATTAGCCAAACAAGGCGTGAATCGCAAGAGCATGTCGGTTGCTCAGTTTAGAGTATTGTGTGAAGAATATGCCCTCAAACAAATCGACATTCAAATGAAAGACATGAAACGTTTAGGCACGGTTGCAGACTATGATCGTCCATACATTACCCTTAAACCTGAATTTGAAGCAGAACAAATTCGTGTCTTTGCGAAAATGGCTCTTTCAGGCATGATTTATAAAGGATTAAAACCGGTTTATTGGTCACCTTCTTCTGAAACTGCCTTGGCTGAAGCTGAAATTGAATACATGGATAAAAAAGACATGGCCATCTATGTTGCCTTCAATGTGCTTGAAGATCATGAGGTGGTGAAAAAAGAAGATCGTTTTGTGATCTGGACCACCACCCCATGGACCATTCCAGCCAACTTAGCCATCAGTGTGAACCCAACAATGATCTATGCACGTGTACAAACCGCTAAAGGGGTTCTTGTAGTGCTTCATGAATTGGTTGAATCCCTCATGAAAGAATTTGATTTAGAGGAATACACCCTCTTATCCACCTTTAAAGGCAGTGATGTGGAACATGTCTTAACCCAACATCCATTGTATGATCGTACCTCCATGGTGATCTGTGGCGATCATGTCAGTGCAGAAGCAGGGACAGGCTGTGTTCATACCGCTCCAGGCCATGGGAATGAAGACTACATTGTGGGTCTAAAGTATGGTCTAACGCCATACTGTCCTGTGGATGAACAAGGACGCATGATGATTGAAGCCGGGGAGTGGCTGGTGGGACAAACCACTGAAGAAGCCAACAAGACTGTGAGTGTCAGACTTGATGAAGTGGGAGCACTACTCAAACATGAATGGTTCACACACAGTTATCCTCATGATTGGAGAACCAAGAAACCCGTCATCTTTAGAGCTACCACCCAATGGTTTGCCTCCATTGATAAAATCAGTTCAAAACTATTATCTGAAATCGAAAAAACCACTTTCTATCCATCTTGGGGACAACTTCGTCTTCATAACATCATGAAAGATCGCATTGATTGGTGCATTTCTCGCCAACGTGCTTGGGGTGTTCCAATCCCAATTCTGTACACAGAAGATGATACCCCAATTCTGGATGAAGCTGTCTTTGAACATGTGGCCTCATTGTTTGAAAAACATGGTTCCAACATCTGGTTTGAAAAAGAAGCCAGTGAATTACTCCCTGCAGGATACACCCATCCTTCATCTCCAAACAATGTGTTTAGAAAAGAAACGGACATCATGGATGTCTGGTTTGATTCAGGTTCATCTCATTTAGGCGCACTTAAACCTCGTGGTTTAACCACACCGGTTGACTTGTATTTAGAAGGCAGTGATCAATACCGTGGATGGTTTAATTCTTCCCTCATTGTAGGGGTTGCTGCGCATGATCATGCACCATATAAAGCGATCTTAACCCATGGTTTTGTGATGGATGGTCAAGGCAAGAAGATGAGTAAATCCTTAGGCAACGTGGTTGATCCTAATAAAGTCACCTCTACTCTTGGAGCGGATATCTTGCGTTTATGGGTCTCCAGCATTGATTACACCTCTGATGTGAGAATCTCAGATGATCTGCTCAAACAAACCGCTGAATTGTATCGTAAAGTGCGTAACACGTTCAGATTCATGTTGGGTAACTTAAGTCTTGAAGACTTTACCCTTAAAGATAAAGTAGCCTTAGACACCTTAACTGAAGTGGATAAATACGTGCTTAATCAAGCCATCAAACTCAATGAGTTAGGCAAGAAAGCCTACTTGGAGTATGACTTCAATACCCTTATCTCTGAACTCTTTGTGTTCATGAACAACACCTTATCTGCTTATTACTTGGACTTTACGAAAGATATTCTTTACATTGAGAAGAAAAACTCACTGCGTCGTCGTCAAGTTCAAACAACCTTGCATGAAATTGTGGACATGCTTGTCCGCTTATTAGCCCCTATTCTTGTGCATACCAGTGAAGAAGTATGGGATACCCTTGGACTCAGTGATGAAAGTGTGCACCTCAGTGAATTTAAGAGCTTAGAACCACTCTCAACCACATTGAGTGATGAAGAGTGGGAAACCCTCTTTGACATCCGCAGTGATGTACT
>DAIDML010000108.1 GCA_027449005.1 Erysipelotrichaceae bacterium
TCACTGCTCATCGTAAAGATCAAGAGGCATAAATCAAAGCTAGACATCAATCTAGCTTTTTTTCATGACATCACTGAATTGCTTTGATACAATAGAACTATGGAAAACATTCTCAAAGTAAAACCGCATTTTAAAGAAAAGATTTGGGGTGGATCACGCCTTAACGATCGTTTTAATTTTGATTCACCGTATGAAAAGACAGGTGAGTGTTGGGCTGTCTCAGGAATCAGCGAAGGAGAAACAACGATTGAAGGTGGAACTTGTGATGGACAATCATTGAATGATGTCTATAAGAAGCATCCAGCATGGTTTGGTTTCTGTGACCATGACACTTTTCCTATCTTAGTTAAAATCATTGATGTGCAAGATGACTTAAGCATTCAAGTGCATCCTAATGATCATGATGCGCAAGCCATGGGGTATAAACATGGTAAGGCAGAAGCATGGTATATTCTAGAAGCCACAGATCGCTCTGAAGTGGTGTTAGGACATACATGTTCAACACGTGAAGAATTGGAATACTGCTTGAATCACCCTACTGATCATGAATGGTTGAATCGATTCAACATTCGCTCAAATCAATTTTATTATTTACCTGGTGGAACCATTCATGGTAAATGTGCTCATACCCTCTTGTATGAAATCGAACAAAACTCAGATATTGGATTTAGAATCTATGACTATAAACGTTTAGACCAAACCAATCAACCACGTCCTCTTCATCGTAAAGAAGCATTATCCAGTATTAAAATCCCAGATATCACACGTGAAGTAGCTCCCACAAAAATCATTTCTTCTACGATGAAGCATACTTCATTCCTTAAGAGTGAACACTTCATTGTGGAACATGCGATTATAGATGAAGACACTCATTTTGATCATGAGTCACCATTTTCTATCATTGGATTCTTATCTGATGGAGGGCTCAATGGGGTTGAATATAAGGCAGGGGATCATGTGATTGTGCTCAATCACTGTAAAGCATTCACCCTCACTTCTGGAAGTGAAGTAATGCTTATTCATATGCCTAAAACAAAGGAGGATGTTGTATGATAGGTTGCATTGAAGCTGGTGGAACCAAATTTGTTTGTGGATGTGTGGATGAACATTTGAACATTCATCATCGTGTTTCCATTCCTACCACTTCACCTGAGGAAACCATGGCTTTAGTTTTGGATTACTTCAAAGACAAAGAAGTAACAGCGATTGGAATTGCGAGTTTTGGTCCTTTAGATCTTAACTTAGAATCAAAAACGTATGGTTACTTAACCACCACCCCAAAACCTTACTGGGCATGGACAGACATTGTTGGACCACTCAAACAACTGAAAGATGTACCAATCATGATTGATACCGATGTGAATGCGGCAGCGTTAGCGGAAGCTAAAGTTGGGGCAGCACAAGGATGTGATCATGTGGTGTACTTTACTGTTGGCACAGGACTTGGGGGTGGAGTAATGATTCATAATCAATTGGTTCATGGACTTATGCATCCAGAATTTGGACACATTGGAGTCAAGCATCATCCTAAAGATGATTTCAAAGGGGCGTGTATCTATCATCATGATTGCTTAGAAGGTATGGCTTCAGGGTTTGCCATGGAAAAGCGATGGGGAGTCAAAGGACACACCTTACCTCAAGATCATATCGCATGGGACATTGAAGCGTATTATTTAGCGCAAGCATGTGTGAATGCGTTGATGGTGGTCTCTCCACAAAAGATTGTGTTTGGTGGTGGAGTCATGCATCAAGAGCATTTACTTCCTAAAGTGCGTGAACACTTTAAAGTGTTAGTGAACAACTATGTGGTTTCAGATCACTTGAAGGATTTGGATCAGTATATTGTTCCTGCTGGATGTAAAGATGATGCGGGATTGCTTGGAGCTTATTTCTTAACGCAATGATCACCCTTAGGGGTGATTTTCTTTGTTTAGAACACATTACTTTATTTTTGTAAGAAAGATGGGTATAATAAGGACTCGAAAGTGAGGACCAAGATGAAAGTCTTTAAAAATAAAAAAATCTATACCTATCCAGAAATGTTTCGTACCATGGTCTGTTTCTTCAATGGTCTTCGTTTCATCAAACAAGCGAAGCAAACAAAGATGATCAACAAACCCTTTGTGGAGCGAATCATGTTAGGTGTAACTGAAGTCAACGGATGCACATTGTGTTCCTATCAACATACAGGAGTTGCGCTAAGAGCTGGTTTAAGTCGTGATGAGATTCGTGCGTTATTGGATGGTGAACTCTCCACCATCAAAGATGAAGAAATGGTTGGTGTGTTGTTTGGAAAACATGTGGCTGATCAAAGAGGATTATTTGATAAAGAAGCGTATGATCGCATGGTCAAAGAATATGGTGATGTGCGTGCTTTAGGTGTCCTTGGTGCCGTAAGAATCATCATGTTTACGAATATCATTGGGATTATGGGTGGTGTCTTGTATGACACACTTTCCTTCAAGAATAAGAAACTAGGATTGTTCATCCATGAACTTGTAAGACTTCCTTTGTTTGTGATGATGTTGCCAATCGCATTCATAACCTTCATTCTACTTCAGTTTTCAAACAATCCTCGTTTAGTGTTAGGATATAAAGCGTAATATAAAAGGTGCAGTGATGCACCTTTTGTGTTAAAGCAGAAGTAAACTTAATGCCATGACGGCCATACCACTGACAAGTCCATAAATGGAAAGGTGATGTTGACCGTATTTTTCTGAGGAGGGTAACAACTCATCCAATGAGATGAAGACCATGATACCAGCTACACCGGCAAATAATACCCCTAAGACCACATCATTAAGGAATGGCATAAGAATAAGATAGCCTACAATGGCTCCAATGGGTTCAGATAACCCAGAGAGGAACGAATAAAAGAATGCTTTTCTTTTTGATCCAGTTGCGTAGTAAATAGGAACTGAA
>DAIDML010000109.1 GCA_027449005.1 Erysipelotrichaceae bacterium
AGTGGTCCATCCAAGAATAAACATGTCATGTAATCCAGCTGCAGTATCAGCTAAGTATTTAGTCCACTCAACTTCAACGATTTCAACGGTGATACCGACATCGGCCAATTGGTTTTGTACGATTTCAGCAATTTGAACACGTTGTAAGTTGTCATTGGTCCACAAGGTAGTGGTGAAACCATCCGCAAATCCTGCTTCCGCAAGAAGTGCACGTGCTGTATCTAAATCACGATCCCAACCTTCTAGATCCATGTTAGCACCAAAGACGTTTGGTCCTAAAGGTCCTTTTGCTGGAGATCCAACACCTGCATACACCGCATTGACAACCGCTTCCATATCAACTGCTAAGTTAATGGCTTGACGTACACGCACATCATTGAAAGGAGCTTTATCAACGTTAAATCCAATGTAAGTTACAGATAAGTTCGCATCACGCACTAACGTTAAGTTAGGAGCTGCATCAACACGGCTAACATCTGTAGGTTGAATGTCATAAATAATGTCTGCTTCACCTGTTTCAAGTTGCACTGTACGTACTGTGTTGTCAGGGATAATTCTGAATACGACTTCTCTTAATAGCGCTTTTGTGCCGTGGAAGTCATCAAAACGTTCTAACGTTACTTTTTCATCAAAATCCCAAGAAACAAACTTGAATGGTCCAGTACCAACTGGGTTAGTACCATAATCTTCGCCACCTTCAGTCACCGCTTTTTCATTAAGAATCGCCATTGCAGGGTGAGCTAAGTGAGTCAACATTGGAGCAAAAGGTTGAGTTGTAGAGAAACGAATCGTTAAGTCATCCACAACTGTGATGGACGCTGCATCAATTGGACCTACGATGTGTCCAATGAATGCTGAAGCTAACGCACGTTCTAAGGTGAACTTAACATCATTCGCAGTTAAGGTTTCACCATTGTGGAATTGAACTCCTGCTTTGAGTTTGAATTCAAAGGTTAATTCATCGACTTGAGTCCATGATTCAGCTAACGCTGGAACAAGTTCAAGTTCTTCTGTTTGATAGATCAACGTCTCATAAATTTGACGGTGAACTCGGCTTGAAGCCTGATCATTTGATCCATGAGGATCAAGGGTGACAGGGTTTCCACCCATCGCTACCACTATGCTATCTTTTCCTGGATCTGGTGTAGATGGAGCACATCCTGCCACCAATAATCCAAAGATTAAGATCAGTGATATCAGTATCGCTGATTTTTTCTTCATCATTGTTCCTCCTATGTAACAATTTTCCCTAATTATAAAGATGTTACATTCACAAGTCAAGAAATTTGTTGCATAATATGTAATTATTTACATTATCACAAAATGTAAACTTTTCATTCAAACACAAATAAAAACCCTTAAACACATTAAGGGCTGTTTATTGAATGAAGGATAGGATTTGCTCTTTACGGTCTTCACTGTCTTGATAACCTAAATCATAGAGTGCTTTAAGTTGATCATAATCTCCTGAAAAACGCTTTACTCCAAGATCCTTACTTGGTCTTAGAAAGATAGCTTCCCCTTTTTCTTCTAAAGCTTCTACTTTGGCTTTCTCTTCATAGTATATACCGGTACGAAGTCTAAACTGCTTTCTCATGGTTGGAAACCTTAAGTACATCATATCCAACACAAATTGAAGTGGCTTAGAATTTTGCTTTCTAACAAAATCCTTATCTTTGGTCGTGATGACAATATGACGATCACACCCATTGGCAATGGAACGATCGATGGAAATCATGCTTCTAAGTCCAGCATCAAGATATCTCTTTTTGCCAATACGAACTGCTCGTCCAGCAATGGGTAAAACACACGCCGCATGAACAAATTTCCATTCTTGGTCTAAATCTTTATTGGTTAGCCAAAGGGTTTGTTGATCATACAAGTCATAAACCCCAATCTCAAGTGGTATTGACGAATAAATGACTTTATTCATGTCTAATTTTAGTTTATTCTGAACGATTTCCTTAAACAAGAAATTGTACCCAACCGGTGCAAACTCCCGTAACATTGGACTCCATCCAACATTTTCTTTCTTTGAAGCATAATCAACCGCAAGTTGTTCAAGAGCATCACGCTCATCAGCCACAAAAAGAGTTGCCAATAAAGCACCCGATGAAATACCTACCACAAAATCAACATTGACATGATTGTCTTTAAACCAACGAAGAACCCCTGCCGTATAGGCAGCACGCAATCCTCCACCTTCAAGTACTAATCCTAATTTACTCATAATACCCCCTCTATAACATGGTCACAAACACCCTCAGTAATGCTCTAAATACTTTAAGAAGCCAAGGGGTTTGTTCAACATTCAACGGTGTGATTATAACACATTCTTTTAACGTCTTATCAAAATCATCACTCATTGTATGAATTATAGAACTTTGATAAAGCATAATACCACATTCAAAATGCAAATAATAAGAACGATAATCCATGTTTGTGGTACCTAAAGTAGCCACTTCATCATCCACAATCATCATCTTCGCATGCACAAATCCTGGAGTATACTCAGCAATGGTAACCCCCGCTTTGAGTAATGATTCGTAATAGGATCGTGTCACTTCAAACACCATCCGTTTATCAGGGACATGAGGAACCATGATTTGAACATTGACACCACTTTTTGCTGCTAAGACCAAAGCATTTCGCACCACATGAGACAAGATAAGATAGGGTGTTTGAATCTTAATGCTCTTGGTTGCTTGATTGATCAGATGAAGATGAACACTTTCTCCAACCGCTTCATTGTCCGTTGGTGAATCTGAGAACGGTTGTACATAACCATCACTTTCAACACAATGAGAAATCAAATACGCATTATAATCCACTGATTGCTTACTAACATAGGCATACATGGAAAGAAACATCATCGTTAACGCACTCACTGCTTCCCCCTCAAGTAAGATCGCATTGTCTTTCCAATGACCAAAGCGTTCAATCACATTGATGTATTCATCCCCGATGTTGATACCACCCACAATCCCAAACTTATTATCCACAACACAGATCTTGCGATGATTTCGATTGTTCATGAACACAGCTAATGAAGGTTTAAGTGGATTAAAGAACTCTAGTTTGACTCCAGCATCTTTGAGCTCTTTGATTTTTCTAAACGATAAATCTGCCGCACCAAAGTCATCCACCACAAACAAGACCTCCACCCCTTGATGAGCTTTATTGATTAGGATGTTGGACATGGTGTCGAGCATTTTCCCATCTTTGACAATGAAATACTCTAATAAGATAAAGTGCTCTGCTTTTTTCAATATTTCACACATCATAACAAATGTATCCTCACCTAAAGGCAGATACATGCTCGAAGTGTTTGCGTAAATTGGGAAATACACTTGAGATTCAAGATAGGTGATTAGTTTTTTCCAACGCAATACATCCGATGGCATCTGTTCAATGGCATGTTGGCTTAGTCCTTTTAAATATGGTTTGGTCTGAGAATTAAGTATCATTTCTTTGCGTAAAGCTTTAGGTACCTTTTTCCCTCCAAACAACAAGTATAAAATGCCCCCAAACAGTGGAATAAATAAAATCACAATGGTCCATATCAATTGATACGATGGATTATCATCACGATTAAGCACAATGATTACGGTTATGTAACTTAATATCACAAAAAAAGTGTACAGCCCAAACAAATGTTGTGTGAGTTGATACACAAGTGAAAGTAAAATTGTTAACTGAAGAAAAAAGGCACATGCGATAATGAGCGGTTTAGAGATCAATTTTCGACGAATGGCCTTATTCTTCATGACTACCCTCTTTGATTGAATTCAAGAATATAATCGATGACTTCATCCACTTTAGAAACCTCGTGACGTGCATGTGCCTTAACTTCATCATCTCCATGATCCATTGCAAAACTGTGAGGTGTAACTTTAAACATGGAAATATCATTGTATGAATCACCGACCACTGCAATTTCATCAAGTTGAAGATTCAAGACTCGAGCCAAATGAAGCACTCCCGTTCCTTTATTGATGTTTTTACTCATGATTTCAATGTATTGAGGAGATGAGTAAAACCAATCATAGGAGTGAGTGGCTAAATACTCCACCATTTCTTGGGTAAAGGCATCACGATCTTCAGTTGTATCACAAATAACCACAGCCTTTATAAACGGATGCTGTTCACTTAATCGGAAAGTATTGAAATCATGTTCATAAAGATAGGTGATTTCTTTTCTTTCTAACATCACTTTAAATAAATCAAACATCCAACCATACGGTTTCGCAAACACATGTCGTCCCATATCATCAATGAATAAGATATTGACATTTAGTGTTGTTATCTCCATAAGTTTTAACAATGAGTGAATGATGGATTCATCAATTGGAAATGACATGAGCACCTCATTATCAATCATAATGACGCCTCCGTTTTGTCCAATCCCATCCACTTTCACATTAAGTTTTGATTCTAAATAATGAGCGGTAAGATGATCACGTCCACTGGCCATCACCAATCGCACCCCAGAAGCCGTAAGCTCTTGGACTCTTCTAATGGTCGTTTCTTCAATAATTCCAGTGGGTGTTTCTAAATCAAGAAACAAGGTTCCATCCACATCACTCACAAGACATTTAATCATAACTTCCTCTTTCTTTTAGCTTTACTTTATAGATACATTTCACACCTTCACCTTGTTGATGAAGTTCATGTCCCAATGGTACATCCTCTATACCAAGCAGTACTCCTCCAACGCGTTCAATGGTTTTGATTGAAGGCATATTATCAGGATTACAGGTGATAATCAACTCATCCATGCTTTCTTTGGCTAAGTCCATCATGAGTTGAGTTGCCATCATAGCATAACCATGACCACGATAGGGAGGATAAATCACATACCCAACATTCCCCATATACCACATGTAAGGATTCATACCAAACCTCAAATCACAACGCCCAATAATTTTTCCCGAACTTTTTTCTTCAATATCAAAAATCATACTCGGTAGCCAATGCTCTTCATTCGGTTGAGTCAAACGATACACAAGCAGTAATCTGATGGCATGATTTTCAAGAACGAGAGACTGATTCCACCACGATTTGATTTTGTCGAGTACAGGTTTAAGCATACCAATATTATACCAAAGAACCATCGCTTAAACAGGATAAAAGTCAACCGAAGTTGACTTTTAAGGTCTTAACCAGATAGCTAATCCAATGAATACCACTGACATGACGATAAGCAGGATTTTATAGTTGCGTTTCCCCATCCATTTGATCATCATGCGTGTCTTAGGATTACCTTCATAAAACAAACCAATCTCCACAAAAGCAGCTACACCATACAATACACCTAACAAGAATAAGATAACAGGCAGTAACATACATTCCTCCTTTATGATTGTAGAACTTTACGTCTAAACAATTGAATGACTAACGATAAATACAACGCCATCACAACAAACCCAACCCCAATAAATTCCCATGCGTTTAATCCTAAATCAACTAGATTGGCCTCAATAAGCGGTTGAAGAAGTCGCGCTTGAATGGCCTTTGCTGGCCAAAAAGCAGGAGCAAGTGCGAATACCCATTGAACTTGATCCACAAAGAAGAAGGCGGCAATAGGAAAGATCAGTAGGAAACCGCTGGCCTTCATGACCACAAAACCTTCCACTTTATTGTTTGCAAAACTGTTAATGATCAGTCCATGAAGTGGAACTTGAAGCGAAGACAATAGTGCAACCACTAAGATTAAACTCCATTCAAACCCTTCAATGCCTGCCACAAACACCACAGCAATGGATGATAAAATACTAAGCAGTGTGATAAATCCTAGTTTAATCACAATGTATTGTTTTAATGGCATGGGTGAAATAGCGATGGAGGTGAAAACATGATCATCTCGATCATCCAAGAGTGAAAAACCCGCTAATGCTCCAAAGATGAATCCAGAAATAATCAATGATAGAATAACCAATAAATCCACCCCAGCAGGATCCATGTTAGGATCATTCATGAGTAAACGAGCAACTAATCCAATGATCAGTGGATACACCACAAACATGACCATGAGTTTGTCACGCATGATGTTTTTGATTTCAAATAAGACAAGTTTAAGTTTCATATTAAACCCCCAAATGTTCACTCGCAAAAGCTTTGAAGCGAGGGATAAGAATCAAACGATACAACAACAAGGAAGCAGTCATGGTAATCAACGCATCAACGATAGTTTGAGTCCAATCAATGTCAGTAAGGGATAAACTCATCAGACGAAGTGAAATTTCACTGGGAATATAACGTGTGAACTCAACCCATGATTCAGGCAGTAATCCTGCCAAAATCAAAATACTAGGAATCAGAAACACAATCATCATGAGCATGTAGTTCACAAGCAGTCCCGTGAAATCCTTAGATACATACGACAACAACAGTCCTAATCCGACATAAAATGTGGCAACCAACACGGTTCCAAAAAGTAACGCTACTATGTTCAAAGACAAATCAATCGTAAACATAAACCCAACCACCATGATCGCAAACACTAACAGTGTATTTAAACCATGAGCAATGACTTTTGAAACCATGTAGTCCAACGTACTCATCGGTGAAATCAACATGGAAGAAATGGTGTGTTCTTTCTTTTCATAATACATTTCAGCCCCGATAAGTAAGGCCGTCATTGCAGAAGCTTCTAAAAGAAAGATGGTTGGAAGAAACATCATCAACTCCTCTGATGATAAGAAAACAGATGTCACAATCCAAATGAAGGAAACAACAATTGATGCCACCAAAAGGTTGTATTTCATGAGTCTCATCCATTCATGTTTCACTAAATGTTTAATCATGGTCATGAAGCTTCACCCCCGTCACTTTAATGAAGATGTCTTCAAGTGTGGTTTCCATGGAATGAATGGTTTCAATGGTTTGACTTTGACACAATTCAATGAAACGTGGACTGGATAACTCATTAAAATCAAAGACATGCTTTTCTAAATGAGCATTCAATCGTGTCTCCACAATCACTTTCTTCTGACCATGATCAATCTTCAGTTGACGAGGAGAATCTTTGGCTACAATAACCCCATTCGCAATGAAAGCCACTTCATCACACAACTCATCAATATCACTCATGATGTGTGATGTAATGAAAACCGTTCCACCAGCTTCTTTGAACTCTTTAATCATATCTTTTAAAATACGAGCATTCATCGGATCTAACCCATTAGTAGGTTCATCCAAAAACAACATCTTTGGTTGATTGATGAGTGCACGAATGAAATTAAGACGAATCTTCATCCCTTTAGAATACTCACTCACCAGTTTATTGCGATCTTCCCATAATCCCATACGTTTAAGTAACGGTTCCACGTCGACTTGATTCTTATATAGATTCGCAAAGAATTGCAGATTTTCTAAACCCGTGAGTTTGGAAAAAGAAATTGGCATTTCAAAACACACCCCAATCTCTTCATAAAAATCATCTTTTAACTCCTTCAATGATTTCCCATCATAGGTGATTTCTCCTTGGTAATGATCAAGCAGTTTCACCAAGATCTTTTGAGTGGTACTCTTTCCTGCACCACTTGGTCCTAAAAAACCAAAGATGGTTCCTTTAGGAATATCAAATGATATTCCTTGGATGGTTTCCTCTTTGTTTTTAGGATAAGTAAATCGCAAATCTTGAACTTTAAACATGGTATTGTACCCCTTTTTTTATTATGTTAAGACGTGAGAGAAACACATTTCTCATTTCATCATAATCTTTAGACTTAAAGGCTTTTAATAAACTGGTCTTTGAAACATCACTGATCATCTCCACAAGATCCTTAGGATGAACACTTGGATCAATAAGACCTTCTTTTTGATCTTGTTCAATCATTGCTTCTAGAAACTTCATCCTATCGCGATGCTTCTCTCTCATTCTTTCAACCATTTCATCGTTGTCCACATCCATGAATATCCCAATTTGATAGTAATCAGGTCTAAGTTGAATCCATGCCAAAGTGTCATGAAAGAACTGTTCCATCAC
>DAIDML010000110.1 GCA_027449005.1 Erysipelotrichaceae bacterium
AAAGCCATCTCCTTTCAAGATGGCTTATTGAGTTCCACTGTTAATGATATCCGCAGGAGGAAGTTCGCAACTTGCGATAATGATGATGTTTGGATTCTCTCAAGCAGCCATACATCAAGATGCTTTAGAAAGAAGGAAAACCTCTCATGAGAATCATCTCCGGCAGTCTTCGATCCTTAAAACTTCAGACACTCTCCTCGACAACCACGCGGCCTAGTTCAGATCGTTTAAAAGAATCCTTATTTAACGCGATGTTCATGCGATGTGATTTCCAACGTTGGTGTGATATGTTTGCGGGTAGTGGTGCGATTGGGCTTGAAGCTCTTTCAAGAGGGGCAAAAGAAGTGATATTTATTGAACAAGACCGCTCAGCGTATCAGATCGTAAAAAACAACATTGAAACATGTAGGATGCAGAATCAATCAGTATTAATTCAAGATGATGCACTCTCTCATGTTCAAAACAAAGAGCATGGACTCTTTGATGTGATCTTTATGGATCCTCCATATGATTATGATCTTAAGAGTTTGGTGGATGTCTTAGTTAAAAGGCCGTGGTATGATAAAGATACACTCTTTGTGTTTGAGCGCAGAGCAAGTGAAGACATGACCTGGTGTGATGAACACTTCATCATAATTAAACAAAGAAAGGTAGGGCAATCACAGTATGTGGTTGCTAAGATTCGTGTATGAAACGAGCCATGTATCCTGGAACATTTGATCCAATCACAACCGGACATCGAGATGTTATTTCTAGAGCAAGTAATTTGTTTGATGAAGTGGTTGTGGTCATTATGCAAAACCCGAATAAAAAACCACTTTTTAGTGAAAGAGAACGATTGAACATGATCAATGAAGTATGCAAACCTTTCATGAATGTCAGTTGTACGATTGGTACAGGACTTACTGTTGATTTTGCTAAGCAAATTCATGCTTCTGTGCTAATTCGAGGTATTCGAGCTGTGATGGACTATGAAGTTGAACTTCAACAAGCCACCGCTAACATGATTCTAAATCCTAAGATAGAGACCATTTTCTTATTAACAAAGCCAGAATTTTCTTTCATGTCTTCATCGGCTGTTAAGGAAATTGCTTCGAACAAAGGGGACTTAAGGCCGTTTGTTCCTGCAGAAGTTTTAAAATGTGTTCAAGATAAATTCAAGGAGGTTAAATGAAATATAGTAAACCTGATCAATCCAAATTAAAAGAATTGTTATCTCCCTTGGCTTACCATGTCACTCAAGAGAATGGGACAGAACGTCCATTCACAAGTGAATTTGAACATAATACTCAAGAGGGGATTTATGTCGATATCGTGTCTGGAGAACCGTTGTTTTCATCCAAAGATCAGTTTGATAGTGGATGTGGATGGCCTTCATTCACCCAACCTATCGCCACTGTGGTAAGGAAGAATGATTTTTCACATTTCATGTTTCGTACTGAAGTGCGTAGTTTATTGGCGGATTCTCATTTAGGGCATGTGTTTGATGATGGCCCAAAAGATAAAGGTGGACTTCGCTTTTGCATCAACGGAGCTGCACTTCGTTTTATCCGTAAAGAAGATTTGAAAAAAGAAGGGTATGAAGAGTATCTTCATTTGTTTGAATCATGAACTATCAAGTCGCCATATTAGTGAATACCCAACTTGAATTGCTAGGGGAATTGTTGTTTGATTATGAAAAGATGAGTGAATGGCAACCAAACTTTAATCATTATGAGCGAGTCGAAGGGGAACATTTACAACCAGGTTCACTCGGGAAATTAGTCTATTTTCATAATAAGCAAAGAATTGTCATGGATGAATACATTGAATCCGTGGACTTACCATTTCAATGTGTGGTTATTTATCACATGGATGGGGTAACCAATCGTTGTGAGAACTACTTCGAGGTGGTCAAAGATGGTATTTTATGGACCATGGATGTGACATTTGATTTTGAACTTCCTTCAAGCATCAGTATTGAGCAGTTTAAAGGCTCAACGTATCAATCTATGATGGCTTTAAAACAATACATCGAATCCAATCATCCAATGCATTGAATAGTGAACAAGATTAACACTATTTTAACAGATAGTGTTTTTATGTTTTGCGTGTGATAAAATAGGTGCGAGGTTAACCATGATTTTTAATAAAGCAGCTTTTAAACAACATTTCGCTTTCTTTGTGATCATCACCACATTATTGATTAGTGTGTTATTGGCACAAGGATTGTTTGATATATCAGGCTTAGATTCAGTGGATGTCGTTGAGGTCAGTGAAGAAACACGTTTAGCTATTGAGAAGCTTGTGATTTCTGAAGTCATGGCAAGTAATGATGAAGCCCATAAAGATTCCCTCGGTCAATTCAGTGATTGGGTGGAGTTTTATAATGGCTCTAATCTTGATTTAAATCTTAAAAATTTCGCGTTGACGGATCGTGTGGATACCATCAAATGGTTGTTTCCAGATGTTATCATTCCTGCTAAAGGATATCTTGTGGTTCATTTAAGTGGAGAGAACCGAGATGGACTGTATGCTAACTTTAAACTTTCGGCAAGTAAAAAAGAAAATCTTATTTTAAAATCTGTGAATGGCAGTGTCGTGGATGCGCTTGAAGTAGTGATGGTTGAACGCAATCATTCCCTCATTCGTCTAACTGATGGCAGTTGGTTAGCAACACCTGACATTACACCTGGTTTTGAAAACACACCTCAAGGAAAGGAAGCGTATTTATCTTCATTGATTGATCCAAATCCTACCTTAGCCATTACGCAATACTTACCTAGCAATCGAGGGTCAACACGATTCATTCAACATCGTTTACTTGGCTTTGTGGTGATTACCAATGTATCAGAGACAACTCAGTCACTTGAAGGAGTGACCTTGTCTAACTCATTTAATCGTCGTTATCGCGAATCTCTACCATTGATTGAACTAGAACCTAATGAATCGACGTTGGTATGGATGAGAGGCTCAGCCTTGCCATTCAATGAAATATCGGTGGGATTCACTTTAGATAACATGAGTGGGGTAGTTTTACTTTCAAATAGGGAAGGATTACTTCAAGACGTTGTGGAATATGATCAACTTGTGAATGGGTATGGTCAAGTGAGACTTAATGGGCAGTGGCAAACCACAGCTTATCTAAGTGGTCCATTCCCTTACACAGCATCAGGCATTCGCTCCTTTAATGAGAGATTTCATGCTAATCCAAAGGATCTCATGATCAATGAAGTCATGAACAACAATACCCTTTATTTACCTCAACAAGGTGCTCAAACCTTTGACTGGATTGAACTTAAAAA
>DAIDML010000111.1 GCA_027449005.1 Erysipelotrichaceae bacterium
GTCGCGAAAGCGCATCATACGTTCATGGCTGATATTGTGGCTAAAGAGTATGACACTCAAGTCAGTGATGATCCTATTCCTATTTTCATGCAATCAGGGGATGATCGCTACAATAACGTTGATAAAATGATCATTAAACAAGCGGATGTGTTACCGCATGCGCTCATTAATCATGTCCCCACAAAACTTGGTTATCAAGGAGAATTGCTTCTTGATTACATCACATGGTTATCAAAACGTATTTTGGATAAACGGGTAGATGAATCATATACTCCAACCTTGCATTTGGATTTATATGGGACGTTAGGCCTTATCTTTGAGAATGATTATCAAAAAATAGTGGACTACCTAAAAGTGTGTGTTGATCGAGCTCAACCCTTTGATTTAAACATCGAAGGTCCCGTGGATATGGGAGAAAGAGAAGCTCAGATTGAAGCACTTGCGACATTGACTCGAATGGTGGATGAGCAAGGGGTAAAAGTTAAGATTGTGGCAGATGAATGGTGCAACACATTGGAAGACATCAAACTGTTTGTGGATCATAAAGCAGGACACATGGTGCAAATTAAAACACCTGATTTAGGAAGCATTCATAACACCATTGAAGCAAACTTATACTGTATGGGAAAATCAGTTCTAGCTTATCAAGGGGGAACATGCAATGAAACCGACCGTTCTGCTCAAGTGTGTGCTCATGTGGCCATGGCTACACATCCAATGCAAATGCTCGCAAAACCAGGTATGGGTGTGGATGAAGGATTCATGATTGTGACCAATGAAATGAATCGTATTCGTGCTTTACATCATTATCAAAACAAGCAAAAGGAGCGTTAAGCTCCTTTACTGTCTATTTCTTCTTTTTAAAGTAGTTGACCTTAATCCATTTGTAGTTGAGTGCAACATGGGTAAATCCAGCTAAGGTGAAGATGGTTCCCGCAATCGGATGAATGGATCTAAAGGTGGAATATGGAATGGCTCCTTGAGTCACAAATTGAATGACTCCTGGAATCGAAACCATGAAGAAACTTAAGGCTAAGATAATATTAACGATTTTTAGGGCTTGTAAACGTGTCATGTCTTTCTCCTTTTTTGATTATTATAGTGGACTTAAGTCCATAATCATATTCCTTTGACTGAACAGACTTTTAAAACAAGCGCAATGGTTTTTCCATCTTCGATTTCATGATTCAGTATCATTGATTTAAGTGTTTTTAAAGGAATCTTCTTCACTTCTAAATGTTCTCCAGGATCAAGATTTTGTTCAATGAAGGTGAGATCAGTGGCCATATAACAGGCAATCTTTTCAGAGTTATAAGCAGGTGTGGGATAAAAAGAGCCCATGTAAGTGAATGAAGTGCTATGATACCCACTTTCTTCAAGCAGTTCACGTTGTGCACACACCAATGGATCTTCTTGATAACCAAGTTTTCCAGCAACCAATTCAATCATGAATTTCTGTGTGCCATAACGGTATTGTTCAACCACAATCACTTCGTTGTTTTCATCAATGGCACAGATGCACACTCCACCCGAATGTTCAATCAGTTCGCGATATCCTTTCTCACCTTCAATGTCCACTTCATTCGCATAGACATTCACAATTTTCCCATTATAAACTTGCTTTGTTACGGTTGTTTTCTCAATTTTTTTCATAGGGACATTATACCACTATTCCTTGAAATGGTGCTTAAACGAAGACTTTGGCTGTGGTATAATACGATGAGGAGAGATTTATGAAAAAAACTGGATTCATTACCTTTGAAGGTCCAGATG
>DAIDML010000112.1 GCA_027449005.1 Erysipelotrichaceae bacterium
TGAGAAAGTATCATACACTGTCGAGCCAACTCGTGTTGGACAAGACACTAAATATGATCGTCTCATTATGGAAATCACTACCAATGGTTCAATCACACCACAAATGTCATTGTCCTTGGGTTCTAAGATCCTCACCGATCACTTAGAAATCTTTACAAACATTCAAGAAAGCGTTGCTGACATGGATTCAGTCATGAAAGATGGCACAAGTGATGCAAACAACAAAGGGTTAGTCATGATGATTGAAGACTTAGACCTTTCTGTTCGCTCATACAACTGCCTCAAACGTGCTGGTATTCAAACAGTAGAAGAACTCACCATGAGAACTGAAGAAGACATGATGAGAGTACGTAATCTTGGTAAAAAATCACTTAAAGAAGTTAAAGACAAACTTCATGATATGGGGCTTGGCTTTAAATCGTATGAATAAGACAGGAGAGAGAACCTATGCAAAATCGTAAACTCGGTCGTACTGCTGATCATCGCAAGGCTTTGCTTCGTAATTTAGCAACAAGTTTAATCATTGCGGGACGCATTGAAACCACAGAACACAAAGCATTAGAACTTCGTAGTGTGGTAGATGAGTTAATCACCCTTGCAAAACGTGGTGACTTACATGCTCGTCGTCAAGCAGCGAAGAAAATGTTTAATGTTGTTGCCAATGAAGAAACTGGTCAATTAGCATTACAAAAACTATTTGATGAACTTGGACCTCGTTATGCAGAACGTCAAGGTGGATACACTCGTGTAATTAAAACAAGTGTTCGCCGTGGTGATGCTGCGCCTATGGCCATTATTGAATTAGTCTAAAAGCGGCCTATGCCGCTTTTTTTACTTTATGAACCTACAAGACTTAAAACAAATCGCACGGATTACTGATATTCCTATTATGAGTGATGACACCATTGAAGCTATTTCCAAGGAAATAACATTGCATCACTGTTTTTCTGTACTAGAAATTGGAACAGCAATTGGTTATTCAAGTTTATCGCTAGCTCATAGACATGAAAATCTAACCATCACTACACTTGAAAAAGATGAAGACCGATATGAAGAAGCAGTTAAATATAAATCACTTCTTGATCAAGGTAATCAAATTAAAATGATATGTATTGATGCATTTGAGTATTTACCGAATCAAATGTATGATTGTATTATTATTGATGGTGCTAAAGCCTCTAATCAACGATTCTTTCAACGTTTTTTTCCATTTTTAAAACCTTCAGGATGCATGCTCATCGACAATATCGATTTTCATGGGGCGAGAGATGAAGACATTCAACATCGCTCACGTCAATTTAAGAAAATGATTCATAGAATAAGTGAATTTGAGTCGTGGATTAAACAACATGCACACGTGAATGTTGAGAAGTTGGATGTTGGTGATGGACTGTTGAAAATCACTCATAAACCCCATGACACCCACTTTTATGGTAAAATAGTACAATGAAATCATCTGTAAAAATAAAGCAACTAAAATTTGTTTCATTTCTTGAAAGCATGCGTGGTTTAGTATCACGTTCACGTTTTAAGAAGCAAGAAACGACAACAATATCATTACATCAAAAGAAAGAAGTAAACATTGATTTCCCTGTTTTAATGGAAGCCACATTACCTTTAAAACTACTTGTGACATTGTCTTATCTTGATGATCCTCTTAAACCTTTATCACACATTAAAGGAGATTATTCACTTCTTGAAGTGAATGAAGAGCAAATCAAGATAGAAATGGTGATTCAATCAATTGAAGAAAAACAACAGCTTTTAAATAATCTATCTACTTTAGCACACCAAAACACTACGATTCATTGTGAGGAACTCATTCATGTCGATTATTGAAATTAAAAATATATCCTTTTCCTACAACAACACTGACTTAGCGCTTAGCAATGTCTCTTTAAGCATTCCGCAAGGGAAGTATGTCACAAT
>DAIDML010000113.1 GCA_027449005.1 Erysipelotrichaceae bacterium
GATCCACAATGGCTGTGGTTGGCATGTCTAACACTGCAATCACATTAGGATTAAGGTTTGGCTCTAACATCATAGCTTCATGCACACTGTAACGAACAACTGGTATTGAACGCTCCTTAGCCCGTTGTTGTAAAACATCAAGATGCTTGCATTCTTCTTCATTTTTCGCAACCACAAAAGCCCCTATACGTTTGAATGGTGTTTCTAATTCTTTCGCATAGTCTTCATACATGGCTTGTCCCATAAGATTATACTTCTCAGAGACATTGCAGCTTCACTTAAAAAGTAATCCTTGGATTACTTTTTTAATTATAAAACGTGAACCTTTTAATTTCTTTCACAAGTTTGAGTGGTTTGGTTGCGCTTACATTCATCCTCATGTACAATGAAATCAAAGTTAATCTTGGGTAGAGAGCAAGAGAAAACCCTTCTGAAGCGTTTTTTGTCATTGGAAGGAGGATCAATCATGATCGATATTATCGTGATCGGTGCTGGTATCATTGGCAGCACTGTTTTTTATGAATGTACTAAACAGATTAAAAACGTCCATCTCTTTGAGAAGAATCATAAGCCTGGTTTAGAAGTCAGTGGGCACAATAGTGCCATAGTCCATAGCGGGGTCGATCCACTCTCTAATACCCTTAAAGCTAAGTATAATCTTATGGGACAAGCCATGTATGAAGACTATGCGAAGGAATTAGAAACACCATTCAAACGCATAGGAGCTTTTGTGGTAGCGAAAAATGAAGAAGAATGTAAGCATTTGGATGTTTTAGAACAACGAGCTAAAGAGCGATCTATCCCCGTGGTTCGCTACAGTGTTCATGAAGCAATGACGTTAGAACCTAATTTAAATCCTAATGTGATTGCGGTTTTAGACATGCCAACCACGGCCATTGTGGATCCAACCCACTTAGCAACTCAAGCAGTTAATAAAGGGGTAGAACATGGTGGTACAGTGCATTTTGAAGAAACCATTGTTTCTATTCAACCACGTGGTGATCATTTTGAAGTTACCACTACAAAAGGTATTTATCAAGCCAAAGTGGTTGTTAATTGTGCAGGCCTTTATGCAGATAAGATTGAAGCGTTGCTAGGTGAACCAACGTTTTATCTTGAATATCGTAAAGGAGAATACCTTGTCTTATCTGAAAATCTTTCTTTAGTGTCTTCTCGGATCATTTACCCTGTTCCATCTCCTTTAGGAAAAGGAGTGCTTTATGTTCCTACCATCAGTGGGCGCAGCTTGGTTGGACCTAATGCGGTGGATGTTGACTCTTTCATTTCGCAACCCATTCAAGATGAAGCCATTAAAGACATGAAAGTGAAAATGAATCATCTGCTTTCTAATATTCCTTATGAAAAAGAAGTGGAACGCTTTGTTGGTTTCAGACCTCGAGTCAATCAAGATGATTTCATTATTCAAGAACATCCTCATGTTCCTAACTTCTTTACACTGGCTGGAATTGAATCTCCAGGCATTGCAAGTGCACCAGCGATTGCAAAGGATGTTACCACCACGATGATTTTGCCTGCTTTAGCAAATCGCAGGTAATGAAAGGAAGAAAATCATGTATAATGTTGACAACATGAACGAGATTCAACCTATGATCGACATCTTAAAAAATCAAATCTGTGTTCCTGTTGTCCCTAGC
>DAIDML010000114.1 GCA_027449005.1 Erysipelotrichaceae bacterium
TCGTCCATCACATTTGGATTATGATTTTGTGATTGAAGAAGCAAAAGATGTGCAGAACTTCATTAATCTTATTGGTGTAGATTCTCCAGGACTTGCCTCTGCTCCAGCGATTGCTGAGTATGTGACCAATATTCTTTCAGAGTTGATTCCTCTTAAACCAAAGAGTGAACCAAGAACACCTCGTCGTCCTTGGATTATTCTTAACCGCATGAGTGTTGAAGAAAAACAAAGCATGTATGAAAAAGATGCGAAGTTTGGTCAAATGATTTGTCGATGTGAGCTTGTTAGTGAAGGTGAAATCGTTGATGTGATTCATCGTAATGCAGGAGCACGTACCGTTAAAGCTGTTAAACGTCGTGTGCGAGCAGGTGCAGGTCGATGCCAAGGTGGTTTCTGTGAACCACGTGTCATTGCAATTTTAGCACGCGAACTCAAGATTAAACCGACCCAGGTTTTATTTGATTCGGATGAATCTACAATACTTGTTGGAGAAACAAAGGAGAACCTTGCATGAAACACTTTGATTTAGTTATCATTGGCGGTGGAAGTGCAGGTCTTGCTGCTGCCGTTAGTGCGTACGATAGCGGGGTTAGAGATATTTTAATCCTTGAAAGAGATAAAGAATTAGGAGGCATCCTCCAACAATGCATTCATAATGGATTTGGTGTTCATACTTTTAAAGAGGAACTATCTGGTCCAGGATTTGCAGAACGTTTTGTCAACTTAGTTCATCAAAAATACATTACTTATAAATTAAATGCTATGGTCATTCACATGAATGACAATAAAACCATTGAATACGTCAGTCCAGATGAAGGATATGTCTTAATTAAAGCTGGGGCAATCATTTTAGCTATGGGTTGTCGTGAACGTACTCGTGGAGCGATTGCGGTTCCGGGCTATCGTCCTTCAGGTGTTTGGAGTGCAGGTACAGCACAACGCTACCTTAATATGGAAGGGTTCATGGTAGGGAAGAAAATCTTTATTCTAGGTAGTGGTGACATTGGATTAATCATGGCTCGTCGCTTAACCCTTGAAGGAGCTGAAGTGAAGGGTGTGGCAGAAATCATGCCATATTCTAATGGACTACCTCGTAACATCAAACAATGTCTTGAAGATTTTGACATTCCACTTTTCTTAAGCCACACCATCACTAAGATTGATGGATTGGATCGAGTGAGTGGGGTTACCATTGCGCAAGTTGATGAAAGAATGCAACCTATTGTTGGAACGGAGAAAACATTTGATGTTGATACCGTGTTATTCTCCATTGGTCTCATTCCTGAGAATGCACTCAGTGAAGAAGCAAACATTGAAATGGATCCAAAAACTCGAGGACCTAAAGTGGACGAGTCTTATCAAACCTCTTTAGAAGGTGTGTTTGCGTGTGGTAATGTGCTGCATGTACATGATTTGGTTGATTTTGTGGCTGAAGAAGGTCGTAAGACGGGTATTGCGGCAGCTAAATACATTAATGATCAACTCAACACAGGTAATGTGATTCATACCGTTGCTAAAGAAGGGATTGGTTACATCGTTCCACAAAAGATTCATCCTGTTAATTTAGATAAAACAATTGAATTGATGTTTAGAGTGCGTAAGCAATATAAGAATGTAGAGCTAGTTATTAAAAAAGATGACGAAGTTTTACGTGTGATTAAGAAGAAACACTTAGCTCCAGCTGAAATGGAGAAAGTGATCCTTAAAGCCTCTGATGTGGCTTTATGTCAACAATCCTTAAGTATCGAAGTTGTGGAGGACGTCGCATGAAGAAACATGAAATGATATGTATTGTATGTCCAATGA
>DAIDML010000115.1 GCA_027449005.1 Erysipelotrichaceae bacterium
TTGTGCTCTAAAGAGATCATGTTTAAGCCATGTTTCATACTTTTGAGCTTCAACGCTGCGATGATCATCGCGTGTTGGAAGAGTGTGTTTCATAATTGTCCTTTCTTAACATAAAAAAAGCCCTCATCTAAGGACGAAGACTCGCGGTACCACCTTAGTTCATTCACACAAGATGAATGCCCTCGATGACGTTAACGCCGTCTTACGCCACTTCTTACTGAAGGTTTCAGAAATGATTCCACATGATGACGTATACGATGATGGTTTGGTTTTGTCGCATCGGCCCAAAACTTTCTGAGTTTCCCCCAATCATCCTTAAATCATGTCATTGAATTAGACTTATCTTAGCGAATTCTTTTCTAAATGTCAATGTGAAGTCCACAGTAACACTAAGGATAAAAGAAGATACACAGCTAAACTCACTAATCCAACCATCAGTTGGATGTAAAGAAAGTTGGTGTAACTTCCTGCTATGGTAATGATTCCAATACTGATGCTTCCTAACGTTGCGTTAATCATGTAAGACAACCATAAACCGTAATGCATGTGTTGTATGCTTTTTTTAATTCGGCGAGGTAGAAAGCGATCGATGAGTGCTTTTAGAATGAATCCAATGAACACCCAAATGAAGGCATAAGACATAAAGAATGAGGTGACCCCATGGGAAAAGTAAGTGTAAATGGCTCCCGCAAGCGCAATAAAACCAACAAAAAGGGCTTTCTTAATCAGTAACGTCATGGTTGCAGTGGTGTGAAGGTTAGCGCATCTGAAACAGCACGCTCACCAAAGCGCGTGCCATCAAAGGTTGGCTTATTCACAATCTTGTTTTGAAACCACAAGGCACTGCTTCCTCCCCCATCCAAATTGTAGGCAAAGGTTGCACCTAAATCCACAAAGGTTTGCGCTAGTTCCTGCATGGTTAAACCAGGACTTTGTGAGGTCCGTCCATCTGCGACCACAATGATGTAGTGGTAAGGATCAAGTAATCCAATGGCCGTACGTGGATTTTTCTTACGAGCAAAGTTGGATTCTAGAGAACCCATGACACCATTCTCTACCAAGACTGGGCCAAAAGAGAAACTTTGATACACTCCTGATTTTAAGACCTCTTCACCAGGCACTGAACCTTCAAGGATGGAACTCATGGTTCCATTGGTATGCATCAGCATCGCATGATCATCAGGTGCACTGCGTGGGGTATCGAGGTATAAGCGACCATTACGAATGATGAGTCCTCTGAAACGATAGCCATGAAAATCCCCGTTGATCGCAACCACTGCCCCTACTCTTTTGGCCATCTTTGAGGTGGCTTCGGAGATGTTCTTACCAAAGGTGTCTTTCGCAAACACCCCTTGAACCACAGCCATGTTTCTGACTTGCACTCGCACCACATACACATCACTTTCAAACTTACGAATCTTTTCTAAGGTGATGGTCATGTCTTGATCTTGATACATGGAATCGGTTGAAATTTCATCATAAATCACAGGTTCAGGTTCTTCAATGGGTTCCTGTGGATCTTCTTCATTAGGTTGATTGGGATCTATGACATTGTCTCCAATGGGTTTTTCACTGACTTCCAATAAAAAAGCATCATAAAGGGTCACACTCGTAAGCATGACACTGAA
>DAIDML010000116.1 GCA_027449005.1 Erysipelotrichaceae bacterium
ATAGGAGATAAGCAATGAACATCAAAATTTTAGGGTCTGGATGTGGAAATTGTGATGCATTAGAAAAGCGAGTGGTTGCAGCAGTAAAACAATTTCATTACACTATAAGTGTCGAGAAAGTAACTGATTTCAGTGTTATGATGTCTTATGGCATGATGGCAAGCCCAGGACTAGTCATCAATGAAAAACTAATCTCTTCAGGGAAGTTATACTCCATTAAAGAGATTGAGTCATTGATTGAGAAGCATCTTAATCAGTCTTAGAAAGGAGTATTATGAATCAACAATTAATCGAATGCTTTAAAGCATTAGGGGATCCCATTCGATTCAACATCTATAACTCACTTAAAAAGCAACGACTTTGTGCTTGTGAGTTTACTGAAGTGCTAGAGCTGGATATCAGTCAACCTACCTTATCCTTTCATTTAAGTAAACTTAAAGAATGCGGACTCATTGATGAAACCAGAGATGGAAATCGTAAAATGATGTCCATCAATGAAGATATGCTCAATCAAATGAAAATCTATTGGGAAAGATAAAGGAGGAACCCATGAACATAAAAATATTAGGTGGAGGTTGTGCTAATTGTGAAAAGCTTGAGGCTAATGCGAGAGAGGCGATTAAGCAGTTAGGGATGAAAGCGGAATTTGAAAAAGTCAAAGATCCAAAACAATACAGTTTGTATGGCATTTTAAAAACTCCAGGACTTGTGATTGATGAGAAGATGGTCTCATATGGTCGAGTCACTAGTGTTGAAGACATCATCAAACTTATTCAACATCAAATCTAAAATTAGAACCGCAAGGTTCTTTTTTAGTTGTCAAAAACCACGAAAACAAACGTGATGACATTTCACAATCTTGGAACAATTGTCACAGAGTGGATGTAAAGTAGTATATTTTTAAACCATTTTCCATGTCGAAAAAAGCATTTGTTATTTTATTCACGAAACAATCGTAACCTACTTGACAAAAATTTCACAAGGTATAAAATGGAACATGAATTAACATTCATATTGAAAGGAAGGATATTATGGAACCAGGTAAAAGCATTCAAGAATTACATGTTGGTGATGTTGTCGTCATGACGAAGAAAATCCTCGATGAGGATATCCGATTATTTGCTAAAGTGAGTGGGGATGAGAACCCAGTTCACCTCGATGAAGAGTATGCACAAACCACTCGTTTTAAACATCGTATTGCTCATGGTCATTATGTAGCATCTTTATTTTCAACCTTATTAGGAACTCAACTTCCTGGTCAAGGATCCATTTATCTAAGCCAAAGCATTAAATACATGGCCCCTGTTTACATGAATGATGAAATCAAAGCTGAAGTTAAAGTTGTTGAACTCAATGAAGAAAGAAATCGTGTCACCTTAGAAACAACCGCTTATAACCAAGACGGGACTGTGGTGGTTAAAGGAGTGGCTGAAATCATGCCACCTAAAGGAAAGAAATAATGTTAAGTGAAAAGCATTTAAGAACACAACAACTCATGCGTGAGTTTACTCAAAAGTATGTTGCTCCGATTGCAGCTGAAATTGATGAAAATCATCGTTTTCCAGAAGAAACGGTTAAAGCATTAGCTGCTCATGGCATGATGGGTATCCCTTACAACACCTACGGCGGTGCTGGTGCGGATACATTAGCTTACATTTTGGCAGTTGAAGAACTTTCTAAAGCATGTGCTTCCACTGGAGTTATCCTGTCAGCTCACACCTCTTTAGGCATTTATCCAATCATTGCTTATGGTAGTGATGCAATTAAAGACAAATACTTACCAGACATGATGAGTGGTAAGAAACTAGGAGCTTTTGGATTAACCGAGCCCAATGCAGGTACAGATGCTGCTGGTCAAAAAACCGTTGCGGTACTCAAAGAGGGTTATTATGAACTTACAGGTTCAAAAATCTTTATTACCAACGCAATATATGCGGATGTCTACGTTGTCTTTGCGATGACCGCTCCAGAACTTGGTATGAAGGGTATTTCTGCTTTCGTCATTGAAAAAGGGTGGGAAGGCTTTAGCTTTGGTAAGAAAGAGAAGAAGTTAGGGATTTGTGCATCAAGCACCACTGAACTTATCTTCGATCATGTCAAAGTTCCTCTAGAAAATCGTTTGGGCAAAGAAGGTGAAGGCTTTAAGATTGCGATGGCAACCCTTGATGGTGGTCGTATTGGAATCGCAGCTCAAGCATTAGGCATTGCTAAAGGTGCATTTACAGAAGCTGTTGAATACACGAAGAAACGTAAGCAATTCAAACAATCCATTTCAAACTTTCAAAATACTCAATTCGTTTTAGCTGACATGGCACTTCAAATTGAAGCAGCTCAGCTGTTGGTGTATCAAGCAGCTCGCGCTAAAGACACACAAAAGAACTTCTCAAAAGAAGCAGCTATGGCTAAACTTCATGCTTCTGAAACTGCAATGAAGGTGACAACACAAGCGGTTCAACTGCTTGGTGGTTATGGTTACATTAAAGATTATCCGCTTGAGCGCATGATGCGTGATGCGAAGATTACTGAAATTTATGAAGGGACATCTGAAGTGCAACGCATGGTCATTGCCTCAAGTGTGTTAAGGTAAGCTCTATGAAAATCATCGTATTAGTTAAACAAGTCCCAAACACGACTCAAATTAAAGTCGATCCAGTGAAGGGAACCCTCATTCGTGATGGGGTTGAATCCATCATCAACCCAGATGATCGTGCATCAGTCGAAAGTGCATTACGCATTAAAGATCAAATCCCAGGCACTCATGTTCGTGTAATCACCATGGGTCCTAAACAAGC
>DAIDML010000117.1 GCA_027449005.1 Erysipelotrichaceae bacterium
TAAGCCATACCATTACTAAGATTGATGGTTTGGATCGAGTGAGTGGGGTTACCATTGCGCAAGTTGATGATAGAATGCAACCTATCGTTGGTACGGAAAAAACCTTTGATGTGGATACCGTGTTATTCTCGATTGGTCTCATTCCTGAAAATGCACTCAGTGAAGAAGCCAACATTGAAATGGATCCAAAAACACGTGGTCCTAAAGTGGATGAATCCTATCAAACATCACTTGAAGGTGTGTTTGCGTGTGGTAATGTTCTTCATGTTCATGATTTAGTGGATTTTGTGGCCGAAGAAGGTCGTAAGACAGGAATTGCAGCAGCTAAATACATCAATGATCAACTTAACACAGGAAATGTGATTCATACCGTTGCTAAAGAAGGGATTGGATATATTGTTCCTCAAATGATTCATCCTGTTAACTTAGATAAAACGATTGAATTAATGTTTAGAGTGCGTAAGCAATATAAGAATGTGGAACTAGTGATTAAAAAAGATGATGAAGTTTTACGTGTGACTAAGAAAAAGCACTTAGCTCCAGCTGAAATGGAGAAAGTGATCCTTAAAGCCTCAGATGTGGCTTTATGTCAACAATCCTTAAGTATCGAAGTTGTGGAGGACGTCGCATGAAGAAACATGAAATGATATGTATTGTATGTCCAATGAGTTGTCATCTTGAAGTTGATTTAGATGATGCAGGACAAGTTCTGAATGTCACAGGAAATTCTTGTAATCGTGGGGATGTTTATGCTCGTAAAGAACTAACTAATCCTACACGCATGCTAACAAGCACCGTTAAGATTTCTGGCGCATTGTATGATCGTTTACCTGTGATTACGTCTTCAGACATTCCTAAAGGGAAAATGTTTGAAGTAATGAAAGCTTTAGCACACGTTGAAGTGGTTGCTCCTGTAGCCATGAATGAAGTAATTATTAAGAATGTATGTGGACTTGATGTGGATATCATTGCCTCAAGAAGTATGGAGCGTGTTCATTAATGTCAGTACAAGCTCGTTCAAAAGAAGTCGTTGCGATGGGTAAAAAAATCAAGCACGTCATGGTGGTAGATGATAGTCGTTTTGGTTTGAAGAAATTAAGTGAAATGCTTGATTCTGTAGCAGACTTTAAAGTTACAGCTAAAGCAAAAGATGGTTATGAAGCATTAGCCATTCTTAAACGTCAACACGTTGATATCATCTTATTAGATTTATTTATGCCAAAATGTGATGGATTAGGATTTCTTGAACAAGCCTATTTTGACAAACTATTAAACAACACCAAAGTGATCGTTTTATCCGAAATTCAAGATGAAAATGTCATTGAACAAGCTTTGAATTGGGGAGCTAAATTTGTGTTATTCAAACCATTTACTTCCCAAATCTTAATTGAGCGCTTACGTATATTAACTTTTGAGCGTGATAATGAAGTCAATCAACATCCGACCCTTCAAACCCATGTTAGTAAGCATTTAATGGACAGTGGGTTACCATCTCACACCTTTGGGTATCAGTATTTTAGACTTGCTATAGAGCATATTCTCAATGAATCCATTGAAGTATTTTCAATCACAAAATCAATTTATCCTTATGTGGCAGAAGTATGCAAAACAAGCAGTGGAAATGTGGATAAAGCCATGCGTCATAGTTTAACACTGGCGTATGAGCAAAATAAAACTCGCTTAACCGCATTCTTAACATCCATGAACTACAAGGATCCACACCGTAAACCATCCAATTCTGAGTACATTGGTATGATATTAGAAAGAATGTGGTTCTTAAACCATTTCGTTGGATTGATTCCACACGAGTCAGATTCAGGTTTTGTTGATATGGCAGCTGGTATTGGTGTTGCTGGGGTTATGCGTGATGTATTCGGTGCTGGCTCAGTTGATCCACTTATCGCTACATTACCAACATTAGGTTTAGTGATTTTAGGAGGCATCATCGGGGGATTCCTTGCCGCTAAAGTCGAAGAAAGCATGGAGGGCTAAGAATTATGACAATTCAACAAGCAATTGCGACCGTAGTTGGCGCAGCAATCTTCCCATTCTTAATCCGTTTACTTTGGGGAAAACTAGTTGATAATTTTG
>DAIDML010000118.1 GCA_027449005.1 Erysipelotrichaceae bacterium
TTAAAAGCATTCTACAACGTCTTCATGGAAGCATGAGCATTGAATCCAATGAAATGGAAACCAGTTTCATGATTACACTACCAAGAAAATGACTTGCGTGAGTTTTGAAGAAACTTTGCGTCAGTTTCACGTAAGAAGTTAATCAAAGCATCAAGTATACTTGTCTTACAAGGACACCCCTTGAACAATAAAGACATTACTCGCATGATCGTCTCTCCTAAGTTAACAAAACAGCCATTGCAAGAGGCTGTTTTTGTTTTGGGAAGAAAATTGGACAGTGAAAGCGATAAAAAACAAGTAAAGCTATAACTTGGGTTAAAAGTTGATTAATCAAACCTGTGAATATTGTAACTTGCTTAAGTGATGGATAACATTAAAGTATAACGGTGGAGGAAAAAATGAAAAAAATAATCGTTACAATATTTGCTTTACTTTTGTTTACTGCTTGTGGGAGTGAGGTTGCTGATAATGAACCAGAGCCTGTTGAAAAACCGACCGAATACTCTGTTGGGCAATCGATAAATTTTGATAATGGATTAATTGTAAAAGTTGAGTCAACTAGAACTGACGGTGGGAAAGAATATTTTGAACCAGATGAAGGGAATGAATATTATTACATCAAAATCAGACTTGAAAACAAAGGTAAGGAATCCTATGCATCAAGTTCAATGTTTAGTTATGAATTAAGAGATAGTGAAGGAATAACTTATAAATCAGCAATATTTGCTGAGACAGTAGGTGATATTGATGGAACAGTCTTGGTTGGAGATGTGCTTGTTGGTGAAGTAGCATTCGAAGTTCCTATTGAATTATCCGCAAGTCTTTATCTTTACTTCACGCCAGATCTTTTCTCAGATCCAATTAAAATCAAATTAAAATAGGAGAAAAACATGAAAAAAAGCAAATTATTACTCGTCTCATGGATTATGACAGGGGTTTATGTTGTTTATTTAGTGACTTACTTTGCTTCCATTTTGAACAATACAACTGGTGCAGAGCAAGTAGGAGCAGGACTTGCTGGTGTGATAGTATTCCCTCATGCATTATTGACATTCTTAGGGTTAATTTTTAATTTCTTTGGTTGGTCAATGAACAAGCGGGGTTTTGCATTAACCGGTGCAATCCTTTACTCGGTTGCGATGTTGCTATTCCCAATCTACTTCTTCTTCATCTTGGTGCAAACCATTTTATCATTTATTGCATATGCCAAAATGAAGCCTATGATTCCATCAGCTCAGTCAGCTTGAGAACACCGCAAGGTGTTCTTTTTATTTCCACATATTAAAACCCTGATTAAAAGCTATTGTGTGTAATGAGATGATTTGATTGGTTAGTATCTTTGAAAAATCATCAAAGTGCACATCATAGTTGGAATGATGCAACAATGGATTCAGGTATTCATAATCTTGTAAAGGATGTTTATTGCTAGAAAATGGGTGGAATGTTTGAACAGTCTTATAAAACGAATACTGCAAATCTACGAATCTTTCTACATGAGTCAATTGTGGTAAATGATTACTTTTCTCACTGTTTAGATTTTTGTGCATAGGTGTAAGATTCCAAAGTTCATTGTGCATTACAAAATCAAAAGGAATCACATGATCTAAACTAAGAGTACCATGAGTGATTACAGATGAAGGTGTTATTTCTTGGTTCAAGTAAATATCAAAAGCAAGAGAGTGATTATGCATGCGCGCGAAGTCCCAAACTTTTGTTTGAGCTGCCAAACTTCTTGATACAAGACTTGAATCTACTTTAAAGGGGATGTTAGGTGTAGACGGATTTCTTGTTTGTAAGAAAACTATTAAATTAAACTTGTACCACTCTAAAATCAACTTTGAATGCTGAATAATGTATTCAGCCCACAACGGATTAATGTTAATGGTTTGATGATGTAAATCAATATAGTATAGTGATTTCTTGTCTCTATTGATAAGGTTAAGCAACTGATTATTAATGTTTTGATCATTACCAGAAAAAGATTCTGTCTTATAGAAAGGTCGCAGTAATCGATACATTACATATGAAGTTACAATCGATGTTTTTTCGTTTGAAGGCATTCCATTGATTCGCTGTAATGCTTGATGACTTGAATACTTGCTACTAAGATTGAACTCTTTCACTTTCTTTTCAATCAAGTCTTGATGTCCAAGCGTCAATTTATAGACATGAATTAATGGTAATGCTTCCATAAACATGAAATCCGATAAGGAACTAAAGGAAACACTAAGTTTTCCTTGTTGAATAGAATCAAAGAGAGCTTTGAAAAAGAATAGTTTGTACGAGTTGGTTAATCCTTGTCTGTGAAAGATTTGACTAAAACTCACAATATCAAGTTGGTTGCTATTAGGTAAATCTATCATTACTACCCCCTTTTTTCACCTCATGACTTTCAATAAGAAACTAAAAGATTTTTGATTTGTAATGAAGCACTCTACATGATTGCCATAGTAAATTAATCATATCCAATCCTTCCCTAAACTACAACACACCCTACAAAATAACCACTAAAACAGAGGAATAAATGTCAGTTATCATTCATTTTATGCATTTTGTCATTCCTCAAAGATTAAAACATGACTTTCAGTTATAATGACCTCAACAAGGAGGTCAATCTATGACATCAACTCTTCGCTTATCTCATCCTCATTTTAAAGTCACCACACTTTTAAGTACGTTACTTTTAAGTGTTATGTTTGTATTCTTTTTTACTTCCAATGCTCATGCGGTCCTCAAAGTTCCTGATGAAGCAAGTTTAGACAAGATTGAAGAATCTCTCATTGAGAAAGTCCATCCAACCATAGAGATCAGTTCCGCATGGATCATTGATTTCCCATCTGAAGTCAAACTCAGCTTCTATCAAGTCATTGCTTTTGTGGGAGAAGATAAAGTTGAAAAAACCTTCTTCTTGGATATGACGACCTATGATCTAGTTGAAGAATCCCTCATTGAATCCTATCGTGAACAAGAAGCCAATGCAGTTGATCCTATCATGACTACCACTGGAACCAAAGACCTAGAGTTAGGAAAAGAAACAAACAACCTTTGGGCACTACCACTTCTTGCTGGAATCATAGCCTTAGGCTCACTCATCTTTAAAGATAAGAAAGCACAAGTCAATCATTAGATCATCTAAAGTCGACATCAAAATCGACTTTTTATTTGTGAAATTTTACAGAAAAGCGGGTACTTACCATAAGTAAGTTAAAAATTTCACAATAATTGTGAAATTTATATCACATTGTATTGACTTACTTGTGAATAACTGTACAATATAAATGAACAAGGAGAACCAAATGAAATACTTAATGAGATTTCTGGTAGCATCCTTACTCTTTGCTGCACTGAGTGGATGTTCCCCAGCAGAGTCAAACACTCCAGAACCAACTGGTGAATTAACTCTGGAAATGATTAATGAGTGGCTTAATAGTTCAGGTGATATTGGACCAGGGACTATTGCTAATGCAGTAGCTGTTGTGCCTATCATGCACATTGATGGACCGAAAAAAGAATCTGATTTTTATGCCTTCATCAACTTCAAGTATAAAGGACGTGATTATATTAAATACCAAATCACTTACTTGTCATGTACTTGCCGTGCTGCCTATGTTAATTATTGGCAAACCATGTATATCGAGTTATCACTTCCAGAATCTGGAAGCAAAGATGATGTAGTGGTACGTTTTGTTTCTTTTGACAAAGATCCAAGTGGTGAATACAACGCTGGATTTTGGGGTGATAGTTTAGTTATTCCTGAAGGAGTAACATATTCTACATTCAAAGAACAATACATTCCATTCTTCTTTGATAAAACAGCATCATACATGAATGGATTAGACACCATGTGGGATATTCCTGCTACTGATTATGCAGCAGGAGAAGGTCGTGCTGATTTCTCAACAGATATCTTATCTGGATCGTCAGTATCCGCAAACAACATGATTCGTGCGATTAATGCTGTCATTAAATACCACGAAACAGACGAATTCTTTAACTAAACAGGAGAAATCAAATGAAAAAGATGTTAGTAGTTTTAACGGCTTTACTTGCACTTGCTGCATGTGCTCCATCTGATGCTGAATTAGTAGAAAAAGGTTGGGTTCTCAATCCAACAGAAAATGGTTATGTTCAATACTTAGATTTACCAGCTCCAATCGACACTACAAAAACTTACAAACCTAACAAAGATGCTGAACCAGTAGCTTGTAAAGAAGGTGTATACAGTAGCGATTGTTCATCAATTAACGCTGAAAACTTGATTGATTACATGGGCCGTAACGATGTATTCTATATTGATTTAAGAGATTACAACAACTATGCAGAAAAACATATTCGTGGATTTGGAGTTATTCCTTATTTCGGTTTAATTTTCAATGCTGAAGCACATACTGATGCAACTAAAGTTCAACTCTTTGGTGGATCTCCAGAAGCTCCTGTCGCAACATACAAAGAATCCGTAGCTTTATTAAAAGCATTATTTCCACAAGATCGTCCATTGTTCATCATGTGCCAATCTGGTGCACGTGTGAGCTGGTTAATGCAAATTCTTGCCGCAAACGGTTACGATATGTCAAAAGTTTATAACGTTGGAGGTATGGGACAATACACTGACAGCAAATATGCTCCAGTAATCACAGACACTGCAGAGTTTAAACTTCAAATCACTTACGGTATTGAAGGCTTAACTCGTAATAACTAAAATATTCATTAAAACCAGTTAATTCAATCAACTGGTTTTATTATTTTAAAAAGGTGTCTTTCAATAGAGATTGACACCTATATTTCATATTCAGTTTATTCTTGCTATAGTCCTACAAGTTCTTCCACATTGGCAGGAGCACTACGAATGCTTAGACCCGCAAAACGTAAATCATAGTCGATGGTCAAGGTAGGAACATCACCTTCAACCCCATCACACAAGTTGGATACACCAGAGCGATTATTGAGCCCTTCTGTGAGTACTCTCCAATGGGCAGGAACAATGATATCCACTCCACTGTAATGAGCAAACAAGGATAATTTCCCTTGGTTATTCACTAATGTCGCTTTTGTGAAATCTAGTTGCATGCCTGAGAATGAAATGGCTAACTCATCACTTTCAAACTCATCTTCATACGCAATCAAATTTCCTTTAAATACAATCTTCTTGGTGTAGGAAGACATCTTTTTATTCGTTTTAATCACTTCAATGGAAGCTGCTGCCGCTGCTCCTACCACAGCCAAAGCTGCTAAACCGCCAAACAATGTACGTTTCTTCATCACTTCTTCCTCCTTATATTTTTCAGTATATCATATTCAAACACGTGTTTGATAAAGCATGTCATAATTAGTTATAATACACATGCAAGAAATAAAAGGATTAAACTATGAAACAAGGCATTGGCATTTCTCATGCGAAAGTCATCTTTATGGGTGAGCACAGTGTAGTCTATCATCAACTCGCCATCGCTCTCCCTTTTAAGGCACTTACCTGTCAAGTGATAATCACTCCTTCATTGCATAATGTGATGAGAAGTGAACTCTATACAGGTGAACTTAAGGATGCTCCAAAACTTCTTTACCCACTCATTCACTTGTTTAATACCTTACAAAATCACTTCAACTTAGATCCACTTGAACTCACCATTCAATCAACCATACCATTCTCAGCAGGATTGGGAAGCAGTGCTGCTTTAGCTTCTGCCATCACGAAGGCTTTTTATCACTATACTCACACTGCATTAGAAGACCAAACTCTCTTTAACTGGGTCCAACAAGCTGAAACCATTGCCCATGGTAATCCTTCGGGTATTGATGCGCTCACCACATCCTTTGATCATGCTTGGGTATACACTAAAGGCAGTGCTCCACAACCACTTAGCATCTCTCTTCCCGCAACATTGATTATTGCGCAAAGTCCTCAAACAGGATCAACCAAGGAAGCAGTAGAAAAGGTAGCTGATTATGTGCATTCTCATGGAATTCAACTCATAGAATCATTGGGAACACTCACCAAACAAGCTCAAACATGCTTTGAAAACCATGACGTTAAAACACTTGGTTCACTGATGAATCAAGCTCATGAAATGCTTAAGGAGTTGAGCATCAGTACGCCGACCTTAGATCATTACGTTGATATTGCTCGTTCACACCATGCCTTAGGAGCAAAACTAACCGGTGGTGGATTAGGAGGGTGTATGATAGCCTTAGCTGAAGATCAACATGTCTTAAGTATTGTAGACGTATTAAAACAAGAAACACCTCATGTATGGAGTCTAAACTTACAATGAAAAAAACAGTAACAGCCATTGCGCCAGTGAACATTGCCCTCATTAAATACTGGGGAAAAGAAGATGAAGAAAAAGTGATTCCATACACAGGTTCACTCTCTTTAAGCGTCAGTGAGTTATACACTAAAACCACCATCTCTCAAACTCGACTTGGTTTTACCTTCTCTTTGAATGGAAAACGTGCGAGCAAAGAAGATGCGTTAAAGATTAAACGATTCTTAAAACACTTCGCTGAAGACCATGAACTTGAAAACATCGCCATTGTCTCTGAAAACACTGGACCAACAGCCAGTGGAGTCGCATCCAGTGCCAGTGGCTTTGCGGCCTTAGCCAAAGCAGCCAATGTGTTCTTTGAAAAACACTTCAGTGATCAAGTCTTAGCTAACATTACTCGACTAGGCAGTGGCAGTGCCTGTCGCAGTTTGTTTTCAGGTCTTGTGGTATGGGAAAAGAGTGGGGAAGTGTACACCATTCGTGAAGATGGACTTGACCTGATCATGGTGTTTGCACTGTTGACCAATCAAAAGAAGTCCATTTCATCCAAACAAGCCATGAGAAATACTGTCCAAACTTCTCCGTATTATCCTGCATGGATTGCTAAGACCACTCAAGATTTAGTGGCCATGAAACATGC
>DAIDML010000119.1 GCA_027449005.1 Erysipelotrichaceae bacterium
CCCATGACCATGTTGGTTCAACCACTTTATCTCCAATGTTAAGTTCAGAAATGGTTTTAGAATTAGAATCTGACGGGTTTGATGAACATGAAAAAAGTAAACCAAGGACACATCCTAAAACGATAATTTTAATGGCTTTCATGATTCTTCTCACTTTTGATTTAATTGTACACCTATAAATAAAGTGGAACACCTCAAGATTGTGAAAAATCACAGTTTTCTAGTGTATTATTGGATATTCTTGGAGAGCTAATTACTACGACAATTCATCTAGTAATATATAGTAATTCAGTTTCTCATAATCAGGTTGAATGTCTAGAAGGTTGAAGAAAAGGTTCTTCAAAGGATGTCTCTTTAATACGTTTAATTCAAGATTATACCGATAACATATCCCACGATAAGCCAATGCGATATCTTGATAACGATCAGCTTTACCCGCTTTACCAACATCAATAAAACCAAGCATATCATGATTAACGATGATGTTTTCAAAAGTGAAGTCACCATGACTGACTACGATGTCTTCTTCAGATTGATGATCTTTCAACCACATATAAAGATCAAGTGGATCTTTATACCCAAACTCTCCATAAGTTTCATCATTGGCTTGTGACACATCAATGTCATCATTCAAGATGTTCTGATATGCTTCCTGTAATTTAGTTTCAAGTGAATAATCAAAGGGGCAAAGCTGATCGTTATCAAGATATCGCATTGGCTTATCGTGGGATATGTTATCGGTATAATCTTGAATTAAACGTATTAAAGAGACACTTGATGAGAAACAAAAAGCAGATGCATATGCACTGCTTGATGTGTTTAGAGAAGAAACCCAAGAAGAAGCCACTTTATGGCGTGGCAACATGATTGGTTTTGGCACGTACAGTTATCGCTACGATTCTGGTCATGAAGGTTATGCCATGAAATGTGGTTTTGCGTTTAGAAAGACCAACATAACGCTATATCTGTACACAGAGTTTGATTACAATAATCCAAATCATATCGATGAATTATTAGCTCAACTTGGTAAGTTTACTCATGGAAGAGTATGTATTTATGTGAAGAAACTCAGCGATATTAACTTGGATGTGGTTCGTCAATTGATCAAACGCAATCAAAAATTCATTGCGGAATCTACTACTACCATTCGGTGTTAAACATGAGTGATTTCAACACCTTTCTTCAAGAACAGCCTCTTGACAATCAACCTATCATTCAAGAAATTCATACTACCATTATGAGTTGGTATCCTAAGTGTGATTTTTCTTTAAGTTATTCTATCCCAACTTATAAACTCAATAAAAAACTGCTTATTCACTTCAACGTTTATAAACATCATATTGGGTTGTATCCTGGTCCTGAAACATTACTTAAACATCATGAATTGCTTTCAGGGTATCGTTCTTCAAAAGGAGCCATTCAAATTCCACGTCAGCAGCCATTTCCATTTGATCTATTAAAAGCATTATGTGATTCTAATGCAAAGGACTAACGATGATCGTTAGTCCTTTAGTTTAAGATTTCCACATCCTTTGAACAACGCATTCTCAGTTCATCGAAGAATTCATCGCGATTTTTTGGTGAAATGTAGGTTGTTCCCATAATGTATCCTTTGTTTTTTTCTTTAATTTCAATGCGTTCTGCAGAAAGTGCGGCCGATGATAAGAAGTTGCGTGTTTTCTTTAGTGATTTAATGTTTTGATAATAAATTTTTTGTGGAAAGACACCCAATACACATTTCAGATAATCATCTTCAAATACGTAATAGGTGTTGTATAGAAAAAGTAGCATTAAAACCATCAGTGGACTAAACATTAACCATCCAATCCACTGTTCATTAGCAGGAATAAGCCATACTGCCCATCCACTCACACCAACAGACATCCAAATTAGAATACTAATCCACCAATCAATTTTAGAGTAATATTTCATTCTTCTCCTTTCATATAAAGTGATGCATTTCTACGCATTTCACTCATGATTGTGATCACATGACGACTTTCTTCGTTCAGTTGTTTAACCTTTTCAACATCCTGTTCTTGAATCATCTTTTCAAACGCAAGAACTTCACTTACTAAAGCATTCCCCTCTTGATCATAAGTAGACATTAAGACTTGATCGCTTAAAGTGAGAGTCACCTGTTTCAATTTGTTTGCTGCACTACTTACTTCCATCACGCCATGTTCTCCCTCAATGACAACTTTCTGAGTTCCATCATGAGTTTTAGAAGCTGAAGCCACTGCAATAAATGTTGAATATTCTAAGACTGCTACTCCACTAAGATCAACCCCGTTGTAACCTAAAACTGGAATGTAAGTAGTGCAGCAAACAAATTGAAACAGGTGACTCTCACTTTAAGCGATCAAGTCTTAATGTCTACTTATGATCAAGAGGGG
>DAIDML010000120.1 GCA_027449005.1 Erysipelotrichaceae bacterium
CGCACAATAATGTTAGGTAAGGTGACCGTAAAGATAAGATCATCGTGATCGATGTAGGCATGGGTTATGCCTTGTGATCCTTCCACAATGTTTGCGCCGTCTTGTCCAGTGGCAATATAGAAAGCCAAAAGCATGTTCGCAAAGTGGGCATTCGCTGTTTGAACACCCCCTGATATGATGGATCCAATCATGTTTTTCTTTAAGTTTAAATCCACGATTTTCTCAGGTGTGGTGCGAAGTGTGGATTCACACAACGCTCTTGAAATCCGCATGGAGGCCACCATGTGTTTACCACGTCCTAATATGGCATTGACACTGGAGGTCTTCTTATCAATACAGAAATTTCCTGACACAGAAAGATATTTGAGTTGTGGGAAAGTATCATTAATGTGAACCGCAATCGCATCAGAAGCAAAGGTTGACATGTTGTGACCTGAAGCATTGCCTGTTTCATAAGCAAAGCGCAAGTAGACAAGATTGGCGATGATATGGGTATCCACTTTTTTAAGTTTCGCGTATTTAGAATGCTTTGACACAATCTGTGTTTGAAATTCATCAATGTGTTGTTTGACATAATCACTGACACGTAAGGCTTCTAAAGCATCCCTGCATTCAAAAAGCACTGATCGCGTCATGTGATCAGAGATGAGGGTGGTTTCTAACGTTTGAGTTAAACGAGTGAGTTTTGCTCCTCGTCCTACCGAATGAAACAAGGTGGTTTCATAGGTGGCTAAGGGAGCTGATAAGGTGACATCAGTGATCGTGTGTTCACGATCATGCATGGCCTTAAAATAGAGTGGCCCAACAAGGGATGTGGGAACGTGAGTAAAGTGGGTTGATTCTGACATACGTCAACTCCTTTAAAGGTTGTGCGTGTACATTTTACACTAAATGATTTGTCTTGACTAATCATTTGAAATGAAACAATGGCTCAATAATATGACATTTCATTCAACTTTACAATAAATAACGTTTAAGATGATGACGTTTGCACGGAGTTTTTAACCCCGATAATGACCAAAGCACTGGCTAAGGCATGCCACCATCCAAAGGATTCAGATAGAAACACCACACCCACAATGACCGACACCACGGTAGCTAGATTGGCATACACACTGGCTTGGGCACTGCTGATTTGACTTAAGGTGTAATTCACTAAGAAGAATCCTCCTACTGAAGCAATCAGTCCTAAATATAAGAGTGGAAAAAGGAGTGTGATGTGGTTGGAGAGCACAAACACATGAAGTGGTGACCTTTGAAAGAGCACTTCTAATCCATGCAGCACACTGAATCCTAGTGAACCACTCATCATCATCAGATAAGTGAGGGTCATTACACTCATGTGTTGGGTGGTTGTTTTTGAGAATAAATTAAACATCGCAGCGGAGATGACTGCCCCAATCATGAGGAGTATCCCAAGTAGTGATGCATAACCCGATGAAGGATTGGTATTCAGTAAGGTCAAAAGGATGACACCACTTAAACTTATACTCATCCAAAACAATTGAATGATGTTGATTTTAGATTTGATGGTGATGGTTTGAAAGACTAAAGTGAGCAGTGGAATTAACGCAATGAGCACCCCTGCTAATGAGGATGGAACCATGGATAATCCAATGTTTTCAAATGTGAAGTAAAGAAGAGGTTGAGCCAACACGACCTTTGTCGCAAGCTTCATGGTTTCTTGATTGATCGAAACGTGAATCCACTTGATTCTTCTTAATCCTTCAAGCAGTAGCCATGCTAAGGTAAAGCGAATGGAAAGTAATCCAAATGGGGTTAAATAGCTTAACACGGTTTTAGAGAATACAAACGAAAAACCAAAGATGGCCGCAAAGCCAATCCCTGATAAGTGAGCTTTCATCATTGAGCATCAAGCTCTTGAAGTCGTTCCATGATACGCATTAGGATGTATTCACGATCATCTTCATTGGCTTCAAAATCCAAGTGATCGACATTGATCACAAGCACATCAGAAATATTGTATTGCGAGAAATACACTTCATACTCCGCATTTAAA
>DAIDML010000121.1 GCA_027449005.1 Erysipelotrichaceae bacterium
TGACTTTTTTCATCGTTCCTCCTTACTTCATTCCCGAATGGCTCATGGTGTTCATGACCTTGGATTGTAAAAGAATAAAGATAAGTAAGTTAGGAAGAAACATAATTAACCCTGCCGCAGCAGCCATTCCAACTCCCGCAATGGAGTTGGAAGCATTGGTAAGAGAACTTAAGTAAAAGGCAAAGTTTTTAAGTGTTTCATTGGTAATGTATAAACTTGATGCTTCTGTCGCATTCCATGATACTTGGAAGGTTAAGATACCTACGGTTGCTAAAGCAGGTTTTACCAATGGGATTACGATTCTATTAAGTATTTGCCAATCATTAGCACCATCCAATCGAGCGGCTTCAATAACCGCATCAGGCACTTGATCCATGAATTGCTTCACTAGAAACAAGCCCACTGGCATGGCCAATGCAGGTAAAATGTGAGCTAGAAAGTTATCAGTTAACCCAGTTTGCTTAATGATGAGGTAACGTGGAATCGCAACCGCAATTGGCACAAACATTAACGCTAACTGATTAACACTGAACAACCAGTTCTTTGCTTTGAAAGTCTTCTTTGATAAAACATAACCCGCTCCCGCTGTCACCATGATGGTCAAGAATACTGTAAGTGATGTAGCCACGATGGAGTTGAATAAATAGCGTGTCATTGGAACCCCAGTGGTTGAGGACGTACGCCATAAATCACTGAAATTTTGAAAGGTTGGTTTAATCACAAAGAAGCGTGGTGGAAACATAAATAATTCGTCTAATGGTTTAAAAGCTTGGTTGATAATGTATACAACCGGGAGCACCATGAATAACGCCATTGGAATAAGGAATAAATAAAATTTAAGTTGAGATTTATCAAATCGTTTAGGATTGATTTTTGTACCTTGAAATGCCATTGTGTCCCCTCCTATCGATCCGAGAATAGGCGATATGCCAATTTAGAGAAGCCCCACACCATAAGGAGTAAAGCCACTGAAATTGCGGCCGCATAGCCCATTTCATAACGTTGAAATCCATAATCTTCAATATGGTTAATGATGAGTTGTCCTGCATATTGTGGAGTTGGGTTTGAGCCTGATAAAGCCACCCCAATCCAGCCACTGTTGAACGCTCCTACAATCGCCATAACAGCACCAAACAGCATTTGAGAATGCATGGATGGTATGGTAATGTAAATCACTTCTTGAAATTTATTCTTTATTCCGTCGATGTAAGCAGCTTCATACAATTCTTCATTGGTGTTAATGATCCCTGCAAGCATTGCTAAGAATCCAATCCCCATCGCACTCCATAACCCAACCACAATCATGATGTTCATTAAGAAGGCTGGATCTTGAAGAAATTGAATGGGTTTTGTAATCCATCCCCATTGAATAAGCAAGGCATTAATGTACCCCGCTTCGTTACCTGAGAATAACGTTCGCCATACAACCGCAATGAATACTCCCCCAACCATGGAAGGAGTATAAATCGCTAAGGCCAAAATGGTACGTGGTTTGACTTGAATTTGCGCAAGCATCCAAGCTAAGAAGAATGAAAGGAAATACCCTCCTGGACCCACTATAAGCGAATATTTAAAGGTGTTGGGCAAAACATATTTGAGGAAGATTTCATCTTGTGTCAATAGCGTAATGTAGTTCAGTAATCCCTGAAATTCAGGTAATTGAATGGAGTTAAAATACGTTAATGATAGACCAATCGCAAAGGCGACAGGAATAGCCACAAACAAGGAAAACATCAATGCGTAAGGAAGCAATAACCAAAAGATGGCTAACCATTCACCCAACGTGCCGTTTTCTTTCTTGCGAGCAAGTTGATTCATGAGTTGTCTTGCTTGGGTCATGTTAGTTTCCTCTCGCTTTCTCAATTTGTTCACTAATCCAATTCACATCGTACACTTTATACTC
>DAIDML010000122.1 GCA_027449005.1 Erysipelotrichaceae bacterium
CCAATCATTGATGAAGTTGCTAAGAAAGCCAACATTGATTACAAAACTTTCCCTATGGGATATCGTGTCATTGCAGACCATATTCGTACAGTGGTGTTTGCTTTAAGTGATGGTGCATTGTTTGCGAATGAAGGTCGTGGGTATGTGTTGCGACGTATTTTAAGACGTGCAGTACGCTATGGATTAAAACTTGGTATTCAAGGATTATTCTTAAAAGACTTAGTTAAGATTGTGGTTGAAAACATGAGTGATTTCTATCCAAACCTTGTTGAGAAGCAATCATTGGTAGAGAAACTTGTGGAAGCAGAAGAAAAACGATTTAAAAACACACTCATCGATGGTGAAAACTTACTTAAGAACATGATTGCTCATTTGGATGGTCATGTGTTAAGTGGGGAACAAGCATTTACTTTGTATGACACCTATGGATTCCCATTAGAACTTACGCAAGAAATCGCGGAAGAAGTTAAAGTGGAGGTTGATTTAGAAGGATTCAAGCATTACATGTCTCTTCAACAACAACGTGCACGTGATGCTCGAACCAACGTTGAATCCATGAATGTTCAGTCTGAAGCCATGCTAAACTTCACTTTAGAAAGTCAATTCCTTGGTTACAATCAAACAACCACGGATGCTAAAGTGATTGGTTTATTTAAAGATCAAAATAGAGTTGAATCACTTCATGATGAAGGTTATGTTGTGCTTAATCAAACCACTTTTTATGCTGAGAGCGGGGGTCAAGTCAGTGATTCTGGCTATCTCTTGATTGATGATGTTAAGTGTGAGGTAATAGATGTCATTAAGGGTCCTCATAAACAACATTACCATAAGATCAATTCGCCAATTGAAATCACTGAAGGCATGAATGTCAAGGTGGTTGTGGATGCATCGCGTCGTTTTGAAATCAAGAAGCATCATACATTAGCGCATCTTCTTCAAAGTGCTCTAAAATTGAGTTTAGGAAGCCATGTTGCACAAGCGGGATCGTATGTTTGTGATGAGTATACTCGTTTTGATTTTACGCATTTTGAAAAAGTGAGCTCAACACAATTAGAATCAATAGAACAATGGATTAATGAGCAAATTCGATTGGGACATGATGTAGTTACCGATGTCATGGATATCGAGGCTGCTAAAGCTTCAGGTGCAACTGCATTGTTTGCGGAGAAATACGATAAAACGGTACGTGTTGTTTCCATTGGTGATGTATCTAAAGAATTGTGTGGTGGAACCCATGTCTTAAACACAGCCCAACTTGGATTAGCGAAACTTGTCTCTGAAGAATCCATTGGATCTGGGGTTAGACGCATTCTAATCAAAACATCTTCAGCTGCACTACAAGAATACCAAAACATTGAGTCCATGCTTACATCTATAGGACAATTGGTTAATGTTTCTAGTCTTGGATTAATTGAATCAAAAATCCAACACCTGCTTACTCAACTTCATGAGAAGCAAAATCTCATCTCAGTGTATGAGCAAAAAATGCAAAATGATTATGCTGCTGTGTTGGCACAAGCAAAACATCAAATCAACGAGTTAGCTACAGTAATGCATGTTGTTGATTCATCCTATGCAACTTCACTC
>DAIDML010000123.1 GCA_027449005.1 Erysipelotrichaceae bacterium
CATTCATGAGAGGTATCAATGTATTGAGCCAACTCATGATTGGTTAAGACACGCTCACCTAAGGCATGACCAACCGCACTCACTTTAATACCCATAGTCGGACCCCATCTTTCTAAATTTCGCCTCTTTTTGGCTTATTAATTCCTCTTTACTCATGGATTTGAGTTTGTCGAGTTGAACACAGACTTTATGTCGTGTTGCTTTAATTGACTCATTCATGGATGTGGATTCATCCACAATCTCATCCACAATCCCTTTGGCTTTTAAGTCATAAGATGTTAATCCCATCAGTTCTGCCACCTCTTTGGATTTAGAAGCATCCTTGTATAAGATGGAAGCGAATCCTTCGGGAGATAGAATAGAATAGATGGCGTGCTCAAACATGATGATGTGATTGGCAATGCTTAAGGCTAATGCACCACCACTCCCCCCTTCAGATAACACAATGGTGATGATAGGAACACTTGCACAAGCAAAAGCATACAAACAATGCGCAATCGCACTGTGTTGTCCACGCTCTTCAGCACCCAAGCCTGGATAGGCACCTGGTGTATCCACAATACTGATAATGGGAATGTTGAGTTTGTTGGCTAACTTAACCGCTCGTATGGCTTTTCTAAATCCTTCAGGCTGATTCATCCCAAAGTTTTTATGCACATTGTCAGCAGTATTGATTCCTTTTACTTGGGCGATGATCATGACACTGTGGCACCCTATCTGAGCACAGCCACAATACATGCTAGGGTCATCTTTAAAATGACGATCTCCATGCATTTCAATGATTTCATCACAGAGGGCATGGACTAGTCCTAATCCTTTGAGTCGATCTTTATCACGAGCAATCTGAACATGATCATACGCGGATAGTTTCATGAGTCCCTCCTTTTGACCATAAGAGAAGATAGGCTAAGGTGGATTTCATCTCATGACGATGAATGATCATGTCAATGAAACCTTGTTCAAGCCCAAATTCAGCACTTTGAAAGTGAGAAGGAAGACTTTGTTGGATTGTTTTCTCAATCACACGTTTACCTGCAAATCCAATGAGTGCTGAAGGCTCAGATAAGGTTAAGTCCCCTAACATCGCAAAGCTAGCACTCACACCACCTGTAGTAGGATGCGTTAATACCATGATACTGAATAAGTTCAAATCGTGGTGCTTCTTCATGGCTTGGGTGGTTTTGGCCATCTGCATTAATGAAATAATGCCTTCTTGCATCCGAGCACCACCCGAAGCCACATAAAGAATCAAGGGATAACGATGCTCACACGCATGTTCAATGAGTCGAGTGATGAGTTCACCAACCAGTGATCCCATACTGCCCATCATGAAGTTGGCATCCATGACTCCTATCGCAATGGGGTGTTGGTCTAAGGTGGCTTCCCCGACTAAGACAGCTTCATTGAGTTGTGTGCTTTGTCGAGCTTCCTTTAATTTTTTCTGATAATCAGGAAAATCAAGTTTGGTGGAAGTGGTGAGTTGATTCCATAAAGGTTTGAATGAGCCTTCATCCACACTCATGTGTAAGCGATCTTTAGCGCTAACACGCTCATGAGCATCACAGTGCACACACACTCTTAAATTACGTTGAAAGTGTTCTAGGGTTGATGCTTTGTGACAAGATGCACACACATGAATCACATCATCAGGCAACTCTTTTTTCGCAAAAAGATGCTTTGAAACATTCAAGAGGGTTTTAAACCCTGAGATTTGTTTTTTACGTTGTTCGAATAAATTCTTCAACTGTGTTCAACTCCTTTATGAGGACACTGGCATAATCGGTGGTGTATCGACCTTCAATGAATTCCTTTTGGTGAAGCACCAAATAGTGGAATTCAATGTTAGTGTGTACCCCTTCAATCAGAAGCTCTTCCAGTGCGCCTCTCATTCGTTTAATGGCTTCTAAGCGTGTTTGCCCCCACACAATGAGTTTTAAGATCATTGAATCATAGTAAGGAGGAATAGTTGCTCCTTGATACATGGCTGTTTCAATGCGGACATGAGGTCCAAAGGGAACATGCATGAATGCAATGGTCCCAGGACTAGGAGCGAAATTGGATCGAATGTTTTCCGCATTAATACGGCATTCAATGCTGTATCCTTTCATGGATATGTCTCTTTGAGTGAATGGAAGAGGTTTTCCTTGAGCACATAGAATCATGACTTTAATGATATCAATACCTGTAATCATCTCTGTTACGGGATGTTCAACTTGGATACGAGTGTTCATTTCCATGAAATAAGTTTGACCTGAAGCATCCATGAGAAACTCGATGGTGCCTACAGAATCATAACCTACGGCTTTAGCCGCTTTTACTGCATCATTAAGTATCTTTTTACGTTGAGCTTGGGTCAATGCAAAACATGGGGCTTCTTCAATCACTTTCTGATGACGTCTTTGAAATGAGCAATCACGCTCAAACAAATGCACCACATGGCCGTGTTTATCTGCAATGATTTGAACTTCCACATGCTTGGTTTGAGTAAAGTAGCGTTCA
>DAIDML010000124.1 GCA_027449005.1 Erysipelotrichaceae bacterium
TCTTTTTCAATTTGAATTACTTATGTCCATTTTGACTGGACGTTACTATTTCAAATAACTCTTATGACAAGTTGATTCATCAACTTGTTTTTTTTAAGTATGAATTTGATACAATAGATTCATGAAACACATTAGATTCAAAACTAATCGCTTTAATACTCAGTCTCGTAAGTATGATAGCATCAAGTCGCAACAATATCCATCTGATACATTACCCATGTGGGTTGCGGACATGGATATTGAAGTAGATGAGCGTATACTTCAAGGTCTTCATTATTATTTGGATGAAAAGATCCTAGGTTATGCTTTAGAGACCCAAGAGTACACGCAAAGTATTCAGCATTATCTGAAACGACGTCATGATTTAGAAGTGGAATGTTCATGGGTTGTCACCACACCCAATGTGGTCAGCAGTATCAATGCTTGCATATTAGCACTCACTCAACCGAAAGAAAGTGTGCTTGTGCTTGAACCGGTTTACATGCCTTTCTTCAAGAGTGTAGAAGCTGTAGGAAGACAGGTTGTGTTTTCATCCTTAGTGGATACACCCGCAGGATACATGATGGATTTAACTGACATCGAAGCTAAGGTGAAAGCACATGATGTGAAAATGGTACTGTTTTGTTCACCTCATAATCCTGTGGGTCGAGTTTGGCGAGAGGATGAAGTACGTCCTTTCTTAGAACTGATGAATCGTTATCATGTCATCGTAGTCAGTGATGAGATTCATATGGATTTTATGTTTAAAGGACATCACCATCTTCCACTCATGAAGTTTGATCCTCATGTCATCATGTTGATGTCAGCCTCAAAAACGTTCAATTTAGCGTCAACTCATGTTTCGCAAATGATTGTTCAAGATCGTGTGATTCGTAAGAAGATTAAATCACTGTATTCACAATTAGGCTTGTTTCATCATCATGAATTTGGAATACGAGCCACTACTATTGCCTATTCACACTGTGATGACTACATTGGTGAGTTGTGTGAGGTGATAGAAAGTAATGTCAATCTTGTTAAGGGGGCATTGAAAGATTCACCTGTTCAAGTGACTCCGATTGAGGGAACGTATCTGGTATGGTTGAATGTAAAGTGTGTGGGTTTACCGACAGCCATCATTCAAAAAAGACTAATTCAAGAAGCATCCTTATGGTTACATGATGGGTCTATTTTTGGACCAACAGGAGAAGGTTACTTGAGAATGAATGTTGCGACTTCACCCCAAGTGTGTCTTGAGGCGTGTCATCGATTAAAATCATGGTTAAAAGGAGAAATGCATGAATCAAAATCATCTGTTTAAAGCTCTAGGTATTTTACTTGTTTTGGTTGGACTTTATGTGTTTGTTCGGTATGTTTTGATTTGGTTAATGCCATTTTTCATTGCTTTTATACTTGTGTCACTCCTTCAACCACTGATTAAGTCATTGCACCATAATGCGAAGCTTAAAAAGAGCCATGCGGCATTGATTGTCATGATTTCCTTTTATGTCTTGGTGTTGAGCACGGTTGGAATTGGTTTGTTTGAATTACTGAATCAATCCGCTTCTATTGTGTTGGAATTCCCGGTTTGGATCAGTGAAGTGGTCCTTCCTTCACTGATTGATGTAGTTCAACAAGCAGAACGTTTATTGTTCAGCTATATGCCTAATATCTCAGTGGATACTTTTGAACCAATATATCGTTTGTTGGAATCATCAGAGAGTTTACTTGTGGCATTGACTCCTAATCTGTTGGTGATTGCCCAAAGCATGATCACTCGTATTCCAGCCTTTCTTATTTCTACGATTTTAACGATTGTGATTTCTATGTTCTTAGCTATTGATTTTGACATGATTAAGGCCTTTGTTTGGCATCAATTGAATAAAGATGTTCAACAATTCTTAATTCATTTCAATCATAAGTTTGCTTCCACCGTTTTTAAAATAGGACGTTCGTATGCTTTGGTTTTAAGTGTTACCTTCATTCAACTGTTCATTGGTTTAATGATTTTAAGAGTGGAGTTTGCCTTTTGGATTGCGTTTGGCATTGCCCTTTTTGATATCCTTCCAGTGGTAGGGACTGGTGGAATAGTCTTACCTTGGGCAATTATTTCATTGGTTTATGGGAATACGTATTTGGGGGTTGGATTATTTATCCTTTATGGAGTCATAACAGTCGTAAGACAAATCGTGGAACCTAAAATTATTGGTGATCAAGTGGGGTTACATCCCATTGTCACCATCCTTTCCATGATCCTTGGTGTTAATCTTTTAGGGGTCGTTGGACTCTTTGGATTTCCAATCGTGATTTCCATTTTAGTGAAGCTTCAAGAAGAAGGAAAGTTTAAATGGTTTAAGCCATTGAACTCAAGCAAAGAAGTTTGAAATTAAATAGCCCGTATGATAAAATGACGCTTGAAGGAGATGAGAACTCATGAAAAAATATCAATGCACAGCTTGTGAATACATCTACGATCCAGAACTTGGTGACCCAGAAAGTGGAATTGAACCAGGAACTGCGTTTGAAGACATTCCAGATGATTGGTACTGCCCACTTTGCGGCGTGTCCAAAGATTCATTTGAACCAATCGATTAATGTTTAATGACACAATCTAAGGATTGTGTTTTTCATGAAAAGGAGAAACCATGAATCCAATAGTAACCATCACTACCAATCATAATGAAGTGATTGTCTGTGAATTATTTCCAGAAGTTGCCCCAATCAGTGTCTCTAACTTTGTTAGCTTAATCCAACAAGGTTTCTATGATAACCTTATTTTTCATCGTGTTATTCCAGGTTTCATGATCCAAGGAGGTTGTCCATTAAAGAATGGAACAGGTGGTCCTGGGTATGGAATTAAGGGTGAGTTTAAAATGAATAAAATTGAAAACAATTTAAAACACACACGAGGTGTGTTATCTATGGCTCGTGCCATGCATCCTGATAGTGCAGGATCTCAGTTCTTTATCATGCATCAAGATGCTCCGCACTTGGATGGTCAGTATGCAGCCTTTGGACAAGTGATTTCAGGATTAGAAGCAGTTGACCGCATTGCGAAAGTACAACGCTCACCTCAAGATCGTCCTCATGAAGAACAAAGCATGGTGAGTGTTAAAGTTGAACTTAATGGCTTTGAGCCTTTATCTTTTGAAAAACTACCTCGATAATTTAACTGACAATTAATAGATTAATTTATCAAAATCATGTATTGTGGAAGAGAGGTGAACTTATGTTAAAAATTGGATTTATATGTATACACAACTCATGCCGTTCACAAATGGCGGAAGGATGGGCTAAACATTTAGCTCATGGTAAATATGAAGTCTACTCAGCAGGGACAGAAGACTATCCTGAAGTGAAACCAATGGCACGTCAAGTCATGGAAGAAGCAGGAGTCGATATGAGTGAGAACCACCCAAAACTATTATCAGATATTCCATCCTCATTAGATATTCTTATCACAATGGGTTGTGGAGTTGAATGTCCTTATGTTCCTGCACGCTTTAGAGAAGACTGGGGATTAGTGGATCCTTCAGGTGGACCTATTGAAGGGTTTAGAGAAACTCGAGATACGATTAAAACGCGTGTTGAAGACTTGTTTAAAGCCATTGAAGCAGGTACGTTATTTAAAGATGCATGATCCCATGCATTTTTTTCTTGTATGGATACTCAAGGTTTGTTATTCTTAGTAT
>DAIDML010000125.1 GCA_027449005.1 Erysipelotrichaceae bacterium
TGTGTAGGCATTCTAGAAGCAGATCAAGCTTTATCCTTCTTGAATCTTAGAAGCAGTGAGTCCACTTTTGCGATGTTGATGCAAGCCGCTGGACGCAGTGGAAGAGCATCAAAACAAGGAGAAGTCATTGTTCAAGTCATGGATCCACACCATCGTGTCATTGAATGTTTAAAAGAACACGATTATGATCGCTTCTTTAAAGAGGAAATGAAGTTCAGGCATCTTACTCAACTTCCTCCATATCAATACCTCATTAGCATTGAAATCTCTCATGCCCATGCCAATGTGGCGTATGAAGGAGCATTAACCCTTGCATCGCAGCTCAAAGAAACAATGCATGTGATTGGTCCATCACAACTCCTTAAACAACGAGGACTTACCCGGTATCAACTGATCATTAAAACAAAAGATTGGTTAGCGAGCATGCAAAATCTTAAAGATTTGAAGATTACAGAACATCCCAAGTGGGATGTAAAGGTTATTGCTAACCCATTTGCCTTAGGAGGATTATGATTTCATCTCGAGAATTGGCTTTTAACATTTTAGTTCAAGCCCTTCAACATCGCTCTTACATCAATTTGCAACTTAAAGGTGTATCTCATCCTGATATGCCTTTTGTGAATGCGCTTGTTTATGGAGTGGTTCAGAATTTAATTCAATGTCAATCCATGTTTCAGCCTTACACAAAGCAAAAGGTGAGTGAACCTGTGAATGTCATTTTGTGCATGAGTGCTTATCAGAAACATTTTATGAATGACATCCCTGATTATGCGATTAAATCCGAAGCCATGAAACTTGCTGAAAAGCACACCCCTTATGCAAAAGCCTTTATTCACGCCATGATTGAGAAAATCCTTGTTGCTCAAAAAAGAATAGCCCAAAGCAGTGAAGACAGTGAAGCGGTAGCATTAGAAACCTCATTTCCTTTATGGATCATTAAGATGTGGCAAGCGCACTATGGGTGTGATTTTGCATATCAGTTTGCTCAGTTTTCAAATCAACCTTCTCCCATCTTTGGTTTTGTTCATTATCACAACAATGAGGCCCTCTCATCTTATGGCCAACCTGTATCATCACGAGGGTTTCTTGCTGACAAATCCTTGTTAACTCATCCTGATTTTATTCAAAAAAAGGTGTTCATCGCAGACATTCATGCACAGGTTGTGGGGTTTAACACGCCGATACAACCTCACCAGAAGGTTCTTGATGCATGTGGTGCACCAGGAGGCAAATCCATCATGATGGCCATGAGTGTGTCTGATCAGGCTGAAATCATCTGTAGTGATGTGTCTGAACATCGCTGTGAACTTGTTAAGAAAGTGGTTTCTCAAGCACGATTAAAAAGCATACACGTGCAAGTCATGGATGCAAGACAAACCCATGAACATTTTGATTCCAATGCCTTTGATGGAGTACTAGCTGATGTCCCTTGTTCAGGGTTAGGTGTATTAAGACGTAAACCAGAGATTAAACACTTCATTACCCCCGAAGACATTGATCAGCTTATAACACTACAAGCTGACATCTTGGAAAGTTGTTCAAAAGTACTCAAAGTCAATGGTTGGCTCGTCTACAGTACATGTACACTCAATAAAAAAGAAAATGAAAAGCAGATTGAACGCTTCTTAGCTCATCATGATGATTTTAGTTGTGAGTCCATTACTCCTTTTGATAGTTTTAAAACGGGTGGAGATGGATTTTTTATGGCAACTTTACGGAAAATAAAGTAAAATAGTCCCATGAAACCTTCAATCTACAGTTTAACTTACCCTCAACTTGAAACATGGTGTATTGACCATGGTTTTAAAGCATTTCATGCGAAAAATACTTATCGTTGGTTATATCAAAAACGAGTTAATTCTTTTGACTTAATGAGTGATTTATCACTATCACTAAGAGAGGCTTTAGCATCAGCTTTTGAATTTAAAGGATTAATCGAGATTGAAAAACAAGTGTCATCCGATGGCACACGTAAATACCTTCTACAACTTGAAGACTTATCCTTGGTAGAAACGGTTTTAATGGTTCAACCTTATGGGTACAGTGTATGCATCTCTTCTCAGATTGGATGCAACATGG
>DAIDML010000126.1 GCA_027449005.1 Erysipelotrichaceae bacterium
CTTCGCACTCAATGAATCCATTATTCCTTACACTGATGCTCTTTCATACATGAAAGAAATGGCTGAGAAATCATATGGTAAAAAAGGTGAAGAGATTGTTGACTTGAACTTCCAAGCCATTGATCTGGGTAAAGAGGGATTAGTTGAAGTCAACAATCTCTTCACCTTTTTTACCATATGATTTCTCAGCCATTTCTTTCATGTATGAAAGAGCATCAGTGTAAGGAATAATGGATTCATTGAGTGCGAAGAATGAAGATTGTAAGATCGTGTTGGTACGACGTCCCATACCGATAGACTCAGCAATCGCATTTGCGTCAATCACATACATTTTCGCTTTCTTCTGTGCCAATTGCTTCTTAACACGATTAGGAAGTAAACGATCAACTTCAGAAGCTGGTGTGGATGTTGAAAGCAAGAATGTTCCACCTTCTTTTAAGTTACGAAGCATGTCGTAGCGGAAAAGATAAGATTCAAGTGAACATGAAATGAAATCAGCATCTTTGACATAATAAGTACTACGAATTGGTGATTTACCAAAGCGTAAGAATGAGCGAGTTGCTCCCCCTGCTTTTTTACTGTCATAAGCAAAATAAGCTTGAGAATAAAGATCAGTATGATCACCAATAATCTTAATGGAGTTCTTATTTGCGGAAACAGTTCCATCAGAACCTAATCCATAGAACAAGCATGAAGTGTAATCATTTTTAACTTTAAAGTTTTCATCACTTGGAAGTGATAAGAAAGTCACATCATCAACGATAGAGATGGTGAACCCATTGATTGGTTTTTCAACAAGTAAGTGATCATAAACACCTTTAATGTCACCAGGTTGAGTATCTTTAGAAGATAAACCATAACGACCACCAATGATAGTGTCAATGTTTCCAAAACCATGAAGTGCTTCGTGAACATCAAGATAAAGAGGTCCATGTGATCCTACTTCTTTAGTACGATCTAAGACAGCAATTTTTTGAACGGTTGCAGGTAATACGGATTTAAGTAAATCAGCACGGAAAGGACGGAATAAGTGAACTTTCACTAATCCTACTTTTTCTCCACGAGCATTCAATTCATCAATGACTTCAGCAGTGGCTTCAGTGACAGAACCCATCGCAATGATAACGCGAGTTGCATCTTCAGCACCATAATAAGTGAACGGAGCATAATGACGTCCTGTTAACTTGCTAATTTCGTTCATGTAGTGAATCACCACATCACTTAATTTTTCATAATGTGTGTTTTGTGCTTCACGTCCTTGGAAATAGATATCATCATTTTCCGCACCACCACGAGTCACTGGATTAGTGTGTGGGTTTAATGCACGTGCTCTAAAACGAGCCAATGCATCTTTATCAATGAGTTTAGCTAAATCATCATAATCTAAAACTTCAATCTTTTGAATTTCGTGTGATGTTCTAAAACCATCAAAGAAGTGTAGAACTGGAGCAGAAGCTTGAATTGCTGTTAAATGAGCAACCCCTGCAAGGTCCATCGCTTCTTGAACGGAATGAGATGAGATCATGGTAAATCCTGTTTGACGAACAGCATAAACGTCTTGATGATCTCCAAAGATAGACAATGCACGTGTTGCTAATGAACGTGCTGATACGTGAATAACCCCAGGTAATATCTCCCCAACCCATTTGTACATGTTTGGGATCATGAGTAATAACCCTTGAGATGCAGTTAATGTGGTTGAGAGCGTGCCACCTTGTAACGCACCATGCACAACACCAGCAGCTCCTGCTTCTGATTGCATTTCAACTACTTTTACCACGGAGTTGAAAATATTTCTACGGCCTTGTGACGCCCAAGCATCAACAAGCTCAGCCATCGTGGATGATGGAGTAATCGGATAAATACCAGCAACTTCAGTGAACGCGTACGCCACGTGTGAGGTTGCAGTATTGCCATCCATAGTCATGAATTTTTTAGGCATTTGTTCCTCCTCGATACCTTCTTAACATGTCAATTATACACCTTTAGACACCAAAAGACCATGTGAAATTGTCAGTTTGTGAAAGAATTAGTGTTGTAAACAACATCTCTAAACCTTGATTTTCGTCCAAGTTGCACTATTAAATCGAACTTGCGAAATCACAAACCTCATGATTTGGTCCACTAGCACCGACATCCATGCACCAGTTAAACCAAAACCTAAACCATAAGCAAACACATAGGTCAGTGCAGGTCTAACGATGGAAACACTGACTAACGATAATGTTGCCACAAATTTCACATCACCCGCACCCCTAAGTGCTCCAACCACAATGACTTGTACAATTTGAAATAAGATAATGACTGACAATACGACAATCAGTGGAGCACCTAAATCAATAATCGTTTGATCATTGGTAAAGAGCGATAAGACACTTTCTCGATTAAGCGCAAGCAATGTGCTGAACAGAATTGCTGCTGTTAAACCAATACGTTGGGTTATTTTCCCATATCCCATGGCCACATCAGGACGCTTTGCCCCTAACGATTGTCCAATCAGTGCAGAGTTGGCTGTTGATAAGCCATCTCCAATCGCAAAGGAAATAACCATAACATTCATGACCAATTGATGGGTTGCGAAAGCTGTGGTCCCTAAATCTGCCACTGCTCGTGCATACAATAAAAATCCTATACGAATAAAAATCTGTTCTGTTAAGGCGGGTTTACCTAACTTAACAAAGGAAGCAACAATTTCCTTTGAATATTTAAACGAATCTTTGAAAGATTGGTATAACAGTGATTCTTTATCAAGAATGGATCTAAACGCAATCACAAACATAACAAAGTTCCCAATTGTGGTTGCGATTCCCGCTCCCACTACTTCAAGTCGCGGGAAAATCCAAATACCATTAATAAGTAGAAAGTTCAAAATGACATTCACCACGTTGGCGGTAAGATTGGTTTTCATTGCGATCAATGTATTGCCCACTCCACGCTGAGCAGCATTGATGTTCATGGACATTCCTAAAAAGAAATTACCAATCATAATGACTCGAAAATAATCAATGGATGTTTGAAGGTAATCAGAACTAGCTCCAGCAATCAACACAAGTTCTTTCGTAAACACGATTCCAATGATCGCAAACACTAAACTCATGATAAATGCGATGATTAAAGAATGTCTCATAACATCCTTTAGGGCTTGATGATTTTTCTCTCCACGACGTCGTGAAATCACAACTGTCGTTCCAACATTCAGTGCAAACAACATGGATAAAAGAATAAACTTG
>DAIDML010000127.1 GCA_027449005.1 Erysipelotrichaceae bacterium
AAACAACCTTGCGTATCATATTCAACACGAAAAGTATGACGTGTTAACAACGTGATACGAAAAGCTCCTATTAAAACAGTATTCTCATTATTTATACGGAAATCAAGTTCAGGATGGATCATGGTCAACCTCATATTTTGATTGTGTTAGATGCATCAATGATATAGTTTTGCGAAGACGAGTTTGATGAGAAGTGATGTCGAACTTTGATCATCCCTGAATTTGCGAAATGCAGGGTGACTCCACGTCGAGTAAATTTGATACTTCTCACCTCAGATGTAGACCACACCAAAGTCACATTATCACTTATGCGCCAATTTAATGGTAGTATCACACCACTACGGGCTGGTACAGTGATTTTTTTGCCACCAAATAAAGATTTGTTACGATAGAATACCTTGCCTTCCCAAGGATCATCTTGGTAATTATTCAGTAATACAAGTTGTCCTTGTTTACTGTGTAAAGTACGAATACTAATCCAAGAAGATGCAGTATATCGTGGTTGTACATCTAGTTTTTGAGCGAGTTGTCTCATCACATCTAAGTCATCCAATGTATGTGTTCCAATCGCCGCACACACAACTACAACCTTGCCTTTACCAATCACTTTCTCAAATCCAACGGTTTGACCTTCAGAGGTTCTTAGTAGTGATGTCCATCCTTCACCGAGAACGTACTCGACAAATGATGCTGGAATGTGATCATAGTTAAGCCCATGAATGGGAACCATTGAAAATGGCTCATAGGCAAAGGTGGAAGTAACTCCTATCTTTTGCGATAGAATGAAGCATGGTTTACCACATTCATCCTTTTGAGGCAATCTACCCATCAACAAAAGTTTTCCCCCTAAGGATACATACTCTACCAGTTTGCTTTGAACTGAAGCTGGCATACGATGATCCATCATAACCCATAAACTAGAATGCGTTTGAGGTGAGAATGGTTGTCTTAAAAGTTCAACGGCGTTAAATGGAATGTTATCAAGAGATAAGTACCTCGAGATGCCATCAAATTGAATATCATTACGTTGATGTTTGATGTGTGCATCCTCTTTTTGAGTCAATGGAGAATGGACATCACTCATATAATCATCGATAAGAAATCCAACGGTTGTTAGAGGACGAACTTTTCCATTCACTAAAACATGGCCATAGGCTTGAATTGCCGCATTGAGTTGACCATAGCGATGAAAATGAGACCGTACACTCCCATCTTTACGAACAGGATGACCCCAATCATGACGAATGTGAGGGCTTAGTGATGGATGATTCTCTCCGTCCATGAACAAATAATGATTAAATGCCTTCATTTGATGGAACAGCGATAATCGTGTATGTAAATCGGTCATTGAACTTTGTGAACCCGAAAAATCGGTATTGCCCCCTGCTTGAAACTCTATGGAGAATAACGGTTGATCGGGGTTTTGCACTGCCAACATCAAGGCATTGATAAGTTCAATCTGATGAGCATTCCCTTCATCTAATCTTAGGGGGTATACATCCGTTGCCGACATCATCCCTTTTATTTGCATCACACTAAATAGCTGTGACATGCCTATTGGAAAACTTCGTCCCATATCACCAAACCCATGGATATTAATGACAGGTGGAACCTTCAATCCACACGATTGAGCTATTGACCATAAATGCAAAGTGTATGTTTTTAAGTCATCACGATAAAAACGTTGATATTCACGTAATACTGATGTGTCCTCATTTGTTTTAGGATCACATAATGCTTGTTTAATTTCTTTCGAATGAAGTGGAGTGTTTTGAGGATAGCGCTCATTCATCCATCGTGTAAAACGTTCTAGCGTCGCATCATTAAGATCAATCGCATTGCGTACCCAAGCAATCATACCCATTTCATTGTCAAGTTGAACTAGTATGATCTTTCCATTTTGGCCCCATTGTCGCGGAGACAGAACACTAAACACAGCTTTGTACCAAGCCTCTATTAAAGACATGACTAAAGGATGATTATAAGAGTATACATTGTGGTGATGTCCTCTTTGATCTAATACCGCAATTTGCGGATAGCGTTCAAACACCCAGGATGGAATGCCCTCATTGATTGTTTCAGCCATGATATAGGGGCCAGGTCTAGCAATAATCATGAATCCTAACTCGCTCACCAAATCAAGAAATCCTGCCAAATCTTTCTCTGGATGGGTTATACCAGTTAAATCGAACTGTCCTTGAACTGATTCATGCCAAAGCCATGGAATATAGGTTGCTATCGTATTAAACCCATTCTCTTTGAGCAATAATAATCTCTCTTTCCATGCAGATTTTGGGGTTCTGAAATAATGAAATTCGGCCGCGATGATTATAGTGGGTTGATGATCGATAATGAGTTGTTGATTACTCAAAGTGACGTTGGACATGGTCTACCTCCGTAAATCCCAAAATAGATAATGCTTTTTGAATCAAAGGATGATTTGTGTAGAGATTCCAAATGGATTGAGTTAAAACATTCTCAATCATAAGCATTGAACATCCCTTATCAATACCTAAGGTATAGGGGGAGAAAAATGGTGTTGAGTAATCCAAGTTAATCGCATCCACAAACCCGTAAATACCATACGATTGTGGATGATGGTAAAACAAATGCTCAATGGTCATCATACTTTCCTTAAAAGTGTATGGTAGTGAACTGACTAATGAATAGATAGAAATCGTTCCGTTATGAGCAGGTTCATGAAGTGCAGGAAGTGCTCCACTTACTTGATAACCATACGGTCCATCAGATGCACTTAATCCCCATAATGTAGCATAACTAGGATACTTATGTTTTTGGCTTAGACAATACGCTCGATTAGCTAGCCCAGCTTGCTTAGCATTTTCAGCCCAGTTAACTCCATATGGATCAACGTAACGTGCTGCATCAAACCATGCCTCACTAAAATGATAAGCAAACAAGTTGCCACTTGGATTGATGATAAGTTGATGTCCCTTAAATTCTCCTACATCTTTCTTAAATCCATCATATAATGCTTTTGAGATAGCTTCGGGTAAAAAAGGAGCAGATAAAAAATACATCATTTTTTGTTCTGCTGCCATATCCCATTGCGAGATAAAACCAGGTTCTTTTTGTACATAGTCACCATCCTTATCTGGATTATACGCCATATGAAAAAGCATCTTACCATCTTTTTCAAACACCAACCACGACCAATCCACACGCTCTAGGATCATTGTTCCTAAGGATTGTATACGTGAATCATCAAAATAAGCCATCGCGGTGATTACTCCATTGAGGCATAGTGCAGTATCAATGGTGGAATATTCACAGTGTCGATAGCGCACTCCACTCTCTCTATGTAAGAAATGAGGGAAAAATCCTCGATGATGTGGAATGTTTTGCAAAGTTGTCAATGTCCCTACGACTCGCTCTAAGGCCATTTCACGATCAATCCAACGACGTCGATCACCTATCACCCATGCGCTTAGTGCAAATCCAGTCGCTGCGATTGATGCAATATTCGGTCTTTTAGTCGAGTCACTAGTCAACCCATATCCTGGACCGTGTTTCCAATGTGAAAAATCTTCGAAAAAACGGAAGGAACGTTTGAGTTCCCCTTCCAATAAATTCCATTTATCCATAATTATTTCTTTCTAGAACTCTCACGTTCAATAAGTTTAACTCGTATTTTATAGGATCGAAACGGAGTATTATTTTCAATGAGTTTTATAAGTTGCTGTGCAGCAATAGAACCCCAATCCCTTCGTGATAAACCTATAGTGGTCAAAGGAGGGTTAATGTGTTTCGCAATGGTAATATCATCAAATCCAACTACCGCAATATCACTCGGAGCTTTTAAACCAAATTCATCCATTGCTCGTAAAAAACCTATAGCCATCTGATCGTTCGCGCCATACACACCTTGAGGCAAATCATTAGTACTAATAATCAGTTTCCCAACTTTATAGCCTCCTTCTTCAGTAAAATCACCATCGTAAACACTTACACAAAGATTGGTCATAGATGCAGCTTCTAAAAAAGCTTCAGTTCTTTCGATATTATCAAAAGCATCTTTTGAACCTTGAATGTAAGCAAGTTTATTGAAACCTTGATTGGCCAAATGCCAAAATGCATCAGTTGCTCCTTGTCGATTATCCGGCGTAAGTGGATAGGTGTTTGGAACACCTAAGACCCGATCGAGGGTCACAATCGGGAAGTCTTCTGCGGCTAGTCGAATCAAAATATCTGAAGGGATTTTTGAATCAAAAATGATTGCCCCATCAACTTGACGTTGTGTTAGTATTTTATGAATGGTAGAACTTTCAGGACACACAATAAGTTCATAATCTGCCTTCATGGAAGCCTCATGGATACCTTCGAGAATATCTTCATAGAAAGCTCCTCCAAAGCGCGAAATGAAAACTCCTATGGTGTGCGTTTTTCTTATTTTAAGATTTCTAGCACTTCCATTAGGATGATAGTTAAGAGCTTGCGCTACTTCAAGAATTTTTTTACGCGTTGCCTCCGACACTGTTCCATTCCCATTAAGGGCATAAGAAGCTGTGGAAACACCGACACCCGCCAAGCGAGCAACGTCCTTAATGGTTGCCATTATTGATTATCAATGATGCCTAACGCATCTAATCCTCGAAGGATAACAGGATGATTCATGGTGACATTATACACGATGTCTTGCATATTGGCCAACATCAACAGAGTGATACCTTTGTCAATACCAATTACATCGCTTGCTTTCCAATTTTTTGTTAAGTTGTATGCATCAACAAATCCATATCGACTAAATAGTCGTTGATTATTGTAGTAATTGAGCATCGCTATCTTTGCTTCTTCAGGCAAGAATAAAATAGATCCTATTGCTCCTGCAGGAGGGACTGTA
>DAIDML010000128.1 GCA_027449005.1 Erysipelotrichaceae bacterium
TTGGTTCAATAAGGCAAAAGCGGTGTCTTTCATCTTTACACCTTCCATCTTGTTTAAGACTGGAGTCGTCATACTGAAACGTTGTGAAGCTTCATTCTCCCCACTGATGTAGCGAAAACAGGCATCAAAACCTTCATACCCTCTACTTTCCTCAACATTGGCTTTCACCACAAGATAATCCTTCATCCTGCGGATTTCAAAGGATTGATCAGTGACTATGATGGTATAAGGAAATGATTGTAATGCCATGATTACACCAGCTTTCTAAGGAACTGAATGAGTTTGGATTTTTTTGAAGAATAAGGAGGGTATTTGAAGACTAAATCAAACCATGTTGGTGAATCCACAATGGCTTTGAAGTGTGAGAAAGTATCAAAGGAATACTTACCATGATAGGAACCCATACCACTGTTACCTACACCACCAAAAGGTAATGTTGGGCTAACGATATGAATAATCGTGTCATTCAAAGCTGCTCCACCAAAACCACGTTCATGGATGATTTTCTCTTTGTTGGCTTTGGACTCTGTGAATAGATACAATGCCAATGGATTGGGATGGATGTCTAAAATCGCATGAAGTTGAGCTTCATCATGATACGTTAAGATGGGTAAGATAGGACCAAAGATCTCTTCTTGCATAAGAGGACTTGATAATGAAGGTTCATCCACCAAAGTCAAACCAAGTCGTTGATCATCTTTGTGTTGTCCTCCATATAGAATGGTTTGATCATTCAGATACGACACTAAGCGAGTGTGATGACGCTCATTAATCACTTGAGGAAAATCAGGATTAGTCTGAGATGCTGGAAACATTGAATCAATGGATTGAATCAGTGCTGACACAAGCTCTTCTTTCTTGGATTCATGCACCACGACATAATCAGGAGCAATGCATGTTTGACCACAATTTAATCCTTTACCCCAGATGATGCGGCGAGCACTCACAGAAACATTGGCATCTTCCATCACAATGGCAGGAGATTTTCCTCCAAGTTCTAAGGTGACAGGCGTGAGATGCTTAGCGGCTGCACTCATCATGATTTTGCCTATGGCAGGAGAACCTGTAAAAAACAAATGATCGTAAGGAAGATCAAGTAAGTCATGAAAGTCTTGAGGAGCGACATCACTCGCAAACACTTCATGGGGTTGGTAGGTTTCATTGATCAGCTTCACGAGTAGTTTACCTGTGTGTGATGAGATTTCTGAAACTTTAAGTATCGCCGTGTTTCCTGCCGCTAAGGCTGAAAGTAGTGGCATTAGCGAAAGTTGCACTGGATAATTCCACGGTGCGACGATGAGTACCACTCCTTTAGGAGAAGCTATCACATGTGATGACATGGTGGAGGTGATTAATGAGCGACCTTTTTTCTTTGGTTTCATCCATGATTTAAGGTGTTTACGAATGTAAGAGATTTCTTGTTTCAAGGGAAGAAGTTCAGTTAAAAAGGCCTCTGTTTCACTTTTATTAAGATCCTTTTTTAATCCTTCACACAACGCTTTTTCATGCGTTGTGATGAGTCTTTCTAAACGTTCAATTTTTTCTAAACGTGATGTGAGTGAGCGTGTATGCTGTGCATTAAAATATGACTTTTGAGAATCAAAGACGAGTTTAAACATATCCACCTCCATGTGGTATAAACGTATCAAAAAGCAAGATACTTTACCAGTATCATACATTGAATCGTTGGATTGATGATCACTTTATCACATTACTAAGCACTTTATTTTTAACTCTGCATCCATCATGATACACAACCAAACCATAGATGATACCTTCTATGGTTTGATTGTGTGATTATTCTACCTTGGTTAAATTGTTCAGAATAGCTTGCCAGCCTAATCGTTGAAGATGGACATCGTTTTCCTGTTCTGGTTCAAAGCGTTCAATGACCAAGCAACCGTAAGGTTTCTTAACAATTTCAATGGATACCTTGCGATGATCGCCTAATGTGAAATGCAATGATTGATTCTTTTCAATGTGTGTATAGATACCCCAGAAATCAAAAGCCATACTTTCATCTTTTGCTGCCATTTCATAATGGAATTCTCCTCCTATACGTAAATCATTTTCTGCTTTTGGACAATGCCAATCCTCACTTGCAAAGTTCCATTTCTTTACAAGTTCACTTTGCGTTAATCGATCCCACAGTTGTTCTGGGGTGTATGTTGAGGTGGATTGAATGGTGATTGGATACGTTGTAAGTTCAATGCTCTTGAGTCGCTCTTCAATCAACTCAAAAGCATTCTTCCAGTTTTCAATAAACTCTGCTTCAACACTTTCTGGAATATCTTGAGTCATGATGAACCAACATTGATCCAATCCTTCAGGTCTTAAAGTGTAATTTTCATAGGCTGGTGTCCAAAACTTGGCTTGTTCACTCTCAGTATCCTCAATTCCATTCATGACTAATCCAATATGTTTAACAGAAATGATAGTTGGCCAATCATTAACCACCACCTCTGAAATCATACCACTGAAGTTTCCTGTCTCATCATCCATCACAAAACGAATTTTACTGCCTTGTGACCAATCTCCAATGAAGGTGGATCCTTGCGAAAACGCCGTTGTCCAATATCGATAATGATCCACATCAACAATCATTTCCCATAACCTGTGAGGTGATGCCTTAAAACAATGTCTTAACTCAATGCGTTTCATGCTGTTCCTCCTTGTGTGTGCTTTTCT
>DAIDML010000129.1 GCA_027449005.1 Erysipelotrichaceae bacterium
TTAACGCAGACAGAGTCGAAAGTGTTGAATTTAAAAGCTTATCTACAGACAGAACTCTTTGGCCAAGATGATGCTATTAAGCGAGTGAGTGATGTGATCCTTCGCTCAAAAGCTCAATTGGCTTCAAGTGATAAACCTTTGGGATCATTCTTGTTTCTTGGGGCAACTGGGGTAGGGAAAACCGCACTAGCCAAAGCCATTGCACGTTACTTGTTTGATTCAGAACAACATATGATTCGCTTCGATATGAGTGAATACATGGAATCTCACAGTGTAAGTAAACTCATTGGATCTCCTCCTGGTTACATTGGATATGAAGAAGGAGGACAACTAACACAGCGTGTTAAACAACATCCTTATTCTCTGGTGCTGTTTGATGAAATTGAAAAAGCTCATCCTCAAGTTTTGAATTTACTTCTTCAGTTGTTGGATGAAGGTCATGTGCATGATTCTAAAGGAGTGAAAGTCTCGTTTAAGAATACGATTATCATGTTAACGAGTAACATAGGGTCAATGTATTGTCTTGATAATGAGCACTATAATCCTTCAAAAGCCATACAAGAATTAAGAATGACGCTTAAACCAGAACTTTTAAATCGCATTGATGACATCATTGTGTTTAATCCGCTTACCATTCATCAAGCCAATTTGATTGTTAAGAAAGCCATTGGGAAAACACATCAAAAACTGATTGATCGTGGAATTACACTTCATGTGGAAGATGAGGTCGTTGAATGGATTGCTCAAAACACATTTTCTCAAGAATATGGTGCACGTGCTATTGAGCGAGGTGTCATTCAATACATCGAAAATCCTCTTTCTTTCCAATTATTGACCTCAAATGCACGTTTGTTTAATGCGAGGTTAAAAGAGGGTGAAATCATCATTGAACCCCAGTTGTCTTACGATAATGGGTAGTGTAGAATAAGAACTGTTAGGAGTTCACAGATATGAGTAACACCCATCGTGCTTTTGAGATTTTAAAGATTTTACGCATTCATAGTGATGAAGAGCATCCTTTAACCTTTGAAGATATTCGTCAAAGATTAATCGAGAAAGAATTGGATTTGAATCGAAAAACGTTTTATGCGGACATTGCTCGCTTAAGAGAAGTGGGACATACCATTCATACAGCTCGTTCCAACAATTTTGGCTACTATATTCAATCTGAACCTTTTAGTTTTGCGCAAGCTAAGTTGCTTGTGGATGCAATTCAATCCTCTCGATTCATCTCAAAAGACATGAGCAATGAACTCATTGATCATATCGCTTCATTAACCTCAACCTATCAAGCTGGTCAACTCAAATCCAGGCTGTATGTGGATGAAAGAAGCAAGACGCTTAATAAATCAGTCTATACCACCGTTGATCGCATCCAAAATGCAATCACTAAAAACAAAAAAATTCGCTTTAGATATGTGGATACTGTGCTCAACACCAAGCATGAGCGAGATCGTCGTTTCCGCCATGAAGGAGCATTTTATGTCGTCTCTCCCTACATGCTTGTGTGGGGTGAGGATAACTATTATTGTGTTGGACATCATGAACAACGCGATACCCTCTCCAACTTTAGAATTGATCGTATGGACAACGTGGTCATGATCAATGAATCACGTATTCCACTCAGTGTTGCTTCTAAAGATCCTCAATTCAATCTTTCCAAATACGCCCAAAGCATCTTTGCGATGTTTAGAGGGTACACCACACAAGTGGTCCTGCATGCGGATATGGATGTGTTATCTGCTTTCTCTGATCGTTTTGGTGCTTCTGCAAAGTACAAACGACTCAGTGATCAACGCTTTGAAATGAGTGTGCAAGTGGAGGTGTCACCACCATTCTTCTCATTCTTATTTCAATTTGCAGATAAAGTAACACTAATATCACCAAGTCAAACCGTGAAAGAATTCAAAGAACACGT
>DAIDML010000130.1 GCA_027449005.1 Erysipelotrichaceae bacterium
TTCAAACGCGTTTTAAATAATTGGAATCATGCAGCGCAAACAGATAACTTTCATATTGCAGCAACATTTTCAAACCATGATCAACCTCGTGCTGTGTCACGCTTTGGAAATGATAAAAAGTTTCGCATGGAGAGTGCAAAGGCACTATTTGCAATCAATTTTTTCAACGTTGGTAGTCCTTTTATTTATCAGGGTGAAGAAATCGCAATGAAAAATATGGTGTTAAAACAATCTGAATGGAAAGATTTTGAAGCTAAAAGTGTCTTTTTAGCGTTACAATCAATGATGAAAGTGCCAGCCTTTTTAGCCCGCAAAATCATTCAGAAAATGAGTCGAGATCATGCACGTGGGGTAATGCAATGGGATGATACTACGTATGCAGGTTTTAGTAGTGTGCAACCTTGGTTTAAATACAATGATGACAAAGACACAATCAATGTTGCAAAGCAAGAAAATGATCCACATAGTGTGCTCAACTATGTGCGCACACTGTCATCAATGTATCATCAGTATGAAACCTTAAGTAGTGGTAGATGGAGTGAGTTGCTTGAGCAACATCCTAAAGTGATTGTAATGCAACGTTGTGATGATAATTTTTGTTTCACATTAGTATGTAATTTTTCAAAACATAAAACACAATGTGACACTCAATTTTACGGTGATGTGGTATTAAATAATTACCACAATAGTTTAAATGACATACAGTCATTGTTTCCATATGAAACACGCATTTACTTAAAAAAACTTGGTTAAGGTCGTTGTTAGTGTATTAAATATTTTTTCTTGTTATTATAGAAATTATATGGAGGAATAAATGTGGTAAATGTAGGTAATCAAGCTTTTGATTTTCATTTAAGTGATGAAAATGGAAATATCGTTTCATTAAGTGATTTTAAAGATCAGACCGTTGTCGTCTTTTTCTACCCAAAAGATGACACGCCAGGCTGTACCACACAAGCATGTAGCTATCGCGATGCGGCAGTAGCCTTTGCGCAAAGAAATGTGAAGGTCATAGGTGTTTCTAAGGATGATGCGCGCTCACATATGAACTTTAAACACAAACACAATTTAAACTTCACTTTATTAACCGATACTGATGGAGAAACGGTGCAAAACTACGGTGTGTGGAAAGAAAAATCTTTGTTTGGAGTAAAGTATATGGGTATTAGTAGATCTACTTTTGTGATTGAAAAAGGCATAATCACTGCAATTTTTGAAAATGTAGACCCAAATAATGATGTTGACACGGTCTTGCAGTTTCTTGATCACGTAGCTTAAATAACAAGGTGATACTATCATATAGTGTAAATTTACATAAAAAGTAACGCAAATTTAGCGTTACTTTTCAATTGCAGTGAGAAAGCATTTAAATTGGTGAAGTGCATTTTGTGTAATATCTATATGTGTAACGATTCTAATCCATCCATTATGAGACCCTGGTATAACTAAATCAAAATCACGGGCACGTGTAAGCCAATCCAGTTCATTTGTTGCGGGTTTAAGTTTAAAAAACACCATATTAATATCACGATGATCACTTTTTACTTCATATCCAAATGCTAGCAGTATTTGGGCAAAGGCGGTTGCCATTTCATGATCAACTTGTAGTCTTAAGATATGATGTTCAAGTGCATACAATCCCGCCGCCGCTAAAAAGCCCCCTTGACGAATTCCACCACCTAACATTTTGCGATATTTACGTGCTTGAGCAATAAAAGATGTTGAACCACAAAGCAGTGAACCCACTGGAGCACCAAGGCCCTTAGAAAGACAAAACATGAGTGAATCAGCTTGGGCACAACATGATTTTACGCTAGTTTGTAGAGCAGTAGCAGCATTAAAAATGCGCGCGCCATCTACATGAACACGATAACCATAATCATGTGCTTTTGCAATGGTTGATTGCATGTTAAATACATTAACAACACGTCCATCCCCTAAGGCATTTTCAAGGACAACACAACTAATTTTTGGAGTATGAATATCATCTTTATATGCATGTTGTTCGATATCATGTGCGCTTAAATAACCTGTTTCATTGGTAACTAAAATGGGATAAGTTGCAGAAAGTAAGCTAGTGGCACCAACTTCATAACGATTAACATGAGCATTGGTATGCATCAATACCCCTTCACCCTTACGTGTGTGACACATAATTGCCAATTGGTTACCCACGGTACCTGAGAGAACAAAAAGAGCAGCTTCAAAACCAGTG
>DAIDML010000131.1 GCA_027449005.1 Erysipelotrichaceae bacterium
AACTTCGTGATGAACTTCAAGATGCGATCAATTCTAATAACACAGAAGTATTAAAAGAGAAACTAGCTGCTTTAGAAGCGGCTGCTCATGCGATGAGCCAAAACATGTATCAAGATCAAGGCAATACCTCATCCAATGATGATGTGGTGGATGCTGATTTTACTGAGAAGAACTAAAAACTGTTGAGGAGGACTTATGACCAATAAGAAAGACTTTTATGATGTACTTGGGGTGAGTCGCTCCGCGAGTGATGCTGAGATCAAGAAAGCTTACCGCTCCTTAGCGAAGAAATATCATCCTGATATGAATAAAGAAGCTGGAGCGGAAGCGAAGTTTAAAGAGATTCAAGAAGCCTATGATGTGCTCTCAGATTCAACTAAGAAGGCAAAATATGATCAGTATGGTCATGCGGCTTTTGATCAACAAGCTGGATTTGGGGGAGGATTCAGTGGTGGATTTGATGATTTGAATGATTTGTTTGGTTCTTTCTTTGGAGGTGGCTTTGGCGGACAACGTGCTCGCTCCAATGGTCCAAGTAAGGGACAAGATCGTTTCATGCAAATCAAAATTGATTTCATGGATGCGGTGTTTGGAAAGAAAGAAACACTAACCTTGGATGTAGATGAAGTGTGTGATACGTGCTTAGGCAGTGGAGCACATTCTAAAGCTGACATTGGTGTGTGTGCAACTTGTCAAGGACGTGGGCAAACAGTGACGCAACAACGTACCCCATTTGGTGTTTTTCAATCGACCAATACATGTCCAACCTGTCAAGGTAGTGGTAAATCAATCAAAAAGAAATGTTCCAGTTGTTCAGGAAAAGGGTATGTGCGTAAACGCATGAGTGTGGATGTCAACATACCTGCCGGCATTAACACGGGTCAACAACTTCGTGTCAGTGGTAAGGGAGAGCGTGGTAGTCAAGGGGGTCCTAATGGTGATTTGTACATTGAGATTGCGGTGGCTAAGCATAAACATTTTGTAAGAGATGGTAAAAACATATTCATTCAAGTGCCTATCTCTAATGTGGATGCCGCTTTAGGAACACAAGTTGATGTTCCTACGGTCTATGGGGATGTTGAACTCACTATTCCATCAGGAACTCAAAATGGAACACAATTCAGACTTAAAGGAAAAGGCTTAAAAGATTTAAGAAGTGATGTGAATGGGGATCAATTTGTGGAAGTTAAAATTGATATTCCGACTAAATTATCTAGAGAAGAAAAAGAAATGTATGAGAAGTTAAGAAAACTCTCATCACAAAAAAGCGTATTTGATAAATTTAAAGACAGTTTCAAGTAACACTGCGGTGTTACTTTTCTTAAAAACATGACTTAGCACTCAATGTGTTAGAGTGCTAAAAGAGGAGGTGAAATTATGCCACAACAACCATTTTTAAATGCAACCGCTGAAGGTGTTGAAGGTGCGTTTGCTCAGTCTTTACTTTTTGGTTTAGCGTTTCTTTTCGTTGTTTGAGCTCTTGTATGTTTTTTTTCAACTCAACCACGCGTTTGTCTTCTTTTTGACTTTCACTTTCAATCGCTTTTAATTCAATCTCTTTCTGCATTAATTCTCGAGATAAATGATCCAGTACTTTAGGAGAGGAATCCAAAGCAACTCTAATGGTTGCACACGCTTCATCAACACAATCAATGGCTTTATCAGGTAAGTATCGATCTGCAATGTAGCGATCAGAAAACTTGGCTGCACTGACGAGGGCTTCATCAAGAATTGTTACCCCATGGAAAGTTTCAAACCGGGACTTAAGACCTCTAAGGATTGAAATTGTATCTTCAACACTGCTTTCTAACACAAGAATATTCTGAAAACGACGTTGCAAAGCAGCATCTTTTTCAATATAAAGTTTATATTCGTTGAGCGTTGTTGCGCCAATGCAATGAAGTTCTCCACGAGCAAGCATGGGTTTAAGTAAGTTAGCTGCATCCATTGCACCATCACTCTTACCTGCTCCAACCAAGGTATGAATTTCATCAATGAATAATATAATACCCCCTTGTGCTTGAGTGATTTCATCAAGTACGGCTTTAAGACGTTCTTCAAATTCACCTCGATACTTCGCTCCCGCAATGAGTAAGCCCATATCAAGCTCAATAAGACGTTTATTTCTTAATC
>DAIDML010000132.1 GCA_027449005.1 Erysipelotrichaceae bacterium
CCCAAAAGCGTTTGGCGGTGGTGGGATTATCACTTTGAAAATTGAGTTTTAAGGTTTGATTGGAAATACTCAACGTTGCATCGGTTTGTACCAATGCAGCTAGTTGTGCTCGTGCACAACATGGCTTCAACTCATTCATGACAATCTCTGCTTTAACCTCCGAAGTGTAAGATGGCAAACGACATCACCTCCTCGCAACAGCGTTGAACCTTCACATCATCATGGATGACGGTGTTACCCACGGTGGTTAATAAATCATACGATAAGACCTTGGTTAAGGAAGGATAGCGAATGGTGAGGGGTTCACACTCATCCAAGGCATAATGATCAAGAATATGATCCGGTAATGGTGTGTTCGCCACAATGGCTAAATCCAAGGTGAGTGGGCAATGATCATAGATGGCTTGAAGATGATCATTCAGATCATACCCTTTGGTTTCCCCTTTTTGTGTCATCGCATTGGCCACAAAAATCTTTCTTGCCTTCGAATGCATCAGTGCTTGCGCAAGTTCTGGAATAATCAAATTAGGAAGGATACTGGTGTATAAAGACCCTACCCCAAAGAAGATAAAATCAGCCTTTTCAATGGCTTCAATGGCTTGGGTAGACGCATGCACTTCACTGACATACGAAAGATGCTTAATGCGTGATTTGGCTTCTTTCCCTATCTTATTCTCTCCAATGATGACACTTCCATCTTCACAAATGGCTTTGAGTGTCACGGTTTGTGTTGTGCTTGGAATGATATCTCCATTGATGTTGAGAACTTTACTGATGTTGGAAATGGAAAGCATAAAATCCCCACTGCTTTCAGTGAGGGCACTTAAAATAAGATTGCCTAAACTATGTCCACTTAAATCCATCGCATTGTCTTTAAAACGATACGTCATGATTTGTGAAAGGATCGTTTCTTCAGGAGCCATCGCAACCATGACATTACGAATGTCTCCCATGGCTGGAATATCAAAGATGGAACGTAAACGTCCCGTCGAACCACCATCATCAGCCACCGTGACCAGTGATGTTAAATGAATATCTGGAATGCGTTTTAATCCTCGCAGTAAGGCTGCTTGTCCTTTGCCACCACCAATGACAACTACTCGCTTCATATTACTCCCCCAAGTCTTTATGTTTGGTATAGACTTTATAGTGTTCATCAAAATGCATAGATAAGGCATTCACTAAGGTAACAGAGCGATGTTTACCCCCCGTACACCCTATAGCGACTGTCACGTGATTCTTACCTTCTTGAATGTATAAAGGAAATGAGAACGTTAAGAAGTCAATAAGATGGTTCAAATACTGCTGTGCCATTTCTTGACCCATGACATACTCTACCACCGCTTGATCATTACCCGTTAAAGGACGTAACTCAGGCTCCCAAAATGGATTCTTAATGAAGCGAACATCAAATACACAATCCGCATCTTTTGGAATACCATGTTTGAAGCCAAAAGAGACAAAACTGATACTGAACGTCGGCATGGATTCCACACCATACAAGATTTGAAGACGCTTGGTTAAATCTTGATTACTCAAAGACGTGGTATCAATGCAGGTTGAGGCTTCTTTTAAAGGACTGAGCATCTCAATTTCAACACTGATGGCTTCACTTAACGAAGAAGCTAAATTACGCAATAAGAAAGGATGAGTTCTTCGTGTTGCTTTATAGCGTTTCAATAATACATCTTCCTCTGCTTCTAAGAAAAGTACTCGAACATCCGCTTCTGAATTGGATAAGCGAAGAATGAGTTTCTTCATGAATAAGGATTCAGTGGATAAAGCGACAAAATCAAAACGAGGATCATCATTGGTTAAGATAAGATTCAATATCTCTTCAAACAACTCAAAAGGAATCTGGTCCATGACCGTGTATCCCATGTCTTCTAAGATGCCCATCGCCACGGTTTTACCCGCTCCGGAGTAACCACTGACGACGACAATGCGTTTACGTTTATTGTCTTTTTTCATGGTTTCATTCTACAACATTCCCACGTGTTTCACAAGCAACCCAAAGAAAAGACCTTGGTAGGTCTTAATGAAAGGAATTAATGTAATGAAAGGCTTGTTGGGCTGCCACTGCTCCATCATTGGCAGCGGTCACAATCTGTCTTAAAAACTTCGCACACACATCTCCTGCCCCATATAATCCAGGGATAGCGGTCCTCATGTTTTCATCCACAATGAGATAGCCATCTTGATTGGTGATGTTGAGGTGAGACACAAAATCAGTATTAGGAGTTGATCCAATGTATGGGAACACCGCTTTGGTAGGAATGATTTGTTTCTCTTGGTTCACATTGGATACAATCTCTAATCCAGAGATGATTCCATTCTCAAGCACATAACGCACGGGCGAATGCAACCAAATCACATTGATGTTAGGGTTGTTGAGCACTTGTTCTTGAATGTGAGGTTCAGCTCTAAAGACATCACGACGAACAATCAGGTTCACCACCGAAGCAAACTTAGTAAGATACAAGGATTCCTCACAGGCGGAGTTTCCTCCCCCAATCACACTCACAGGTTGATTACGATAGAACGCTCCATCACACACCGCACAAAAGGATAATCCTTTTCCAATGAGCGTATCATCCCCTTCAAGTCCTAGTTGTTTCTCCAGTGTTCCACTGGCAATCATTACGGTTTTTGACGTGTAAACATTACCATCCTCACATTGAATGTGAAAGATGTTATCCACTTTATCAATCTTAGTCACTCGACCATACAAGTATTCCACTCCCGTTTCAGTCGCATGTTCATACATGTCCATCGCAAGTTGATATCCAGTCACCAGTTTTTGTCCAGGCCAGTTCGCAATTTCATACGTCTTAACCAGTTTTCCACCTGGTGCTTCAGGTTCTAGAATCGCGGTTTTTAATCCCGCTCTTGGACCATAGACCCCTGCTGTTAATCCTGCAGGACCAGCACCCACAATGATTAAATCGTAGTACGTGTCCATTCCACATCCTCCTTTAAGATCGCTTCAAATTCACTCCATGAGCGAATGGTTTTATTTGGTTTTAAGGCTTGGATCGCTTCATAGCGATCTTCATTGGAAATGTAAGCCACACAGTAAGCTCCAATGTTGGTGGCTGATTTGACATCCACCACAGTGTCACCCACATAAATCAAGGCGTCATGTCCTACCCCTAACGCTTCACACGCTTTAAGAATGGCTTCTTTATGAGGCTTATGTTCCACCACATGATTGAGTCCAATGATGACCTCAAATAAATCCTTCATGTTAAACATGTCTAAGGCATATTCAATCGAATCAGAATGTTTTGAAGACACAATGCCTAAACGGTATCCTTGTGCTTTAAGCGAAGTTAACACTTCTTTTGCCCCTTCAAAGGGCTTCACTAAAGAAGCATGAAGTTCTAGATTAATCTTACGGTATTCCTTCACCAAATCATCAATCTGTGATTCATCAAAATGTTGTATGAAGATTTCTTTGAGAGGAGGTCCCATCAAAGTCTTCTTGGATTCTTCATTGATTAAATGACCTAATCCATGATTGTGGTAGAGTTTTTCATACGTGGCCAACACGGCTGGCTCAGTATCCATGATGGTGCCATCAAAATCAAAGAGCAGGATGGGTTGTTTACGAGGATACAGTTTTCTAAACAAGCCTAATGTCCCCACAAGTCCGATTAACACAAAGGCAATTGACACAAGTTGAGCACTGCGCAAGCCCATAAACATCAAGCTATCACTGCGTAGTCCTTCCACAAAGAAACGCAGTACCCCATACCACATGAGGTAAGCATACACCATGTCTCCACGTTTGACTTGGGTGAAACGTTTGTATAAATAAATGATCACAAGGTAACCTATGATGTTTCCCATGGATTCATACAAGAAGGTTGGTTCACGATAAGAACCACCAATGAGCATGTGATTAGCGAACCAAGTAGGCCATCCTGCATAAAAGGAAGGATCAACCACACGACGAAACGCTTCTTGATTCGCAAAGTTACCCCAACGACCTATCGCTTGGGCAATCATGATGGTGGGCACTGCTCCATCCGCAATACGTAAGAAATCAATCTTACGCTTCTTCACCCAGAAGTAGCCATACAGGACTCCTAATAATAGTCCTCCTTGGATAGCCAAGCCACCTTCCCAGGTTGCGATGATTCTAAATGGATCACTTAAATAACCTGCTAGGTCATCTGAAAAAGCCACATACCATAAACGTGATCCGATGACGCCTGAAATGAGTGCTCCAAAAAACAAGTCATCCATTTGGGAGGCATCATATCCCATTTTCTTGAATTCTCTAAGTGATAAAGCATAGGCAAAGAATGCCCCTGATAAAATAAGCACCGCATACCAACGAATCGCAAATTCTCCGATTTGAAGGATGGTGGATGGATTTGGAAAAAACTGCATGGTCTACTCCCTTCCGTTCTCTTGGTTTTGTTGGACGATGTAGTTATACACGCGATCGTCAAATGATTTAGCCGCATCAATGCCTTTTTCTTTGAGGGTGAAATCCGTCACGGCCGCTTCAATTAAAACGGATAAGTTACGTCCTTCTTTCACCGGGAAAACCATCTTAGGAATATCAATGCCTAAGATTGGCATACTGAACTGTGAATCAATGGAAACCCGTTTATAGGCTTTACCATCTTGCCATTTCTCAAGATACACTACAAAGTCAATGCGCATGGAATCCAATAATGCACTGGCTCCAAACATGCGTTCCACATCAATGATACCGATACCTCTAAGTTCACGATATCCCTTAAGCAGTTCAGGTGCTGAACCATAAATGGTGTTATGAATGCGTCGTACATCCACGCGATCATCTGCAATGAGCACATGCCCTTTACGAATGAGTTCAAGTCCTAATTCTGATTTCCCCATCCCAGATTCTCCAGTGATGAGCACTCCCTTACCATAAACGTTGATGAGAACCCCATGAATCGTATCTGATTCTGAAAGTTGTTCATCCAGATAAGAAATCACATCCACCATGAGTTGGTAGGTTTTAAGGATGGTTCTAAAGATAGGAAAGTTTTTTGATTTTGCCACATCCATTAAAATGGGAGGACAATCATGAGAGCGAGTGATGATGATGGATGGTGTCCATCCATCAGTGAGTTTTTCAAACACATATCGTTGATGTTCATCATTCATGGTTTGAATGTACGCCATCTCTTTATCCCCTAACACCACAATCCGTCGTGGTTCAGTGTGTTCAAAGAACCCAGAGAGTTCCAGTCCTGGTCGATTCAAGTCAGGGACAACGACCCAACGATTCAATGCATCATCGTTACCACACAACTGCTCAAACTTAAAGTACTCTTTAACCTTCCTCATTGTACAACGATTGGTGTATTCCATAGGTTACCTCCCTGTTAAGATTTTATTCAAGTAATACCCTGTATGACTGGTCGGATGCTGTGCAATGACCTTTGGTGTTCCTACCGCAATGATTTTATCAATGTGCTCTAATCCTTCAATGGATTTAACTGCACCTGGTTTAACCTTA
>DAIDML010000133.1 GCA_027449005.1 Erysipelotrichaceae bacterium
TGAGGCTGACTTAGTGGTCATGAAAGATATTCTAAAAGATGATTTCTTGGCTGGTTTAAGACAACTTGGCTATACTTCTGAAGAGGATTATGTAGAACGTGCATTGATCCCTCTTGCTCAACAAAACGCAATGATGAAGAAATACATTGAAGATAACACTGACTTTGTTGTCGCAACTTATTTCCCACGTCGCGCAAGAATCATTGAGTTTGCAGTAGAAGATGATGCAAAAGAAGTGCTTGAAGAGATTAAAGCTGGTGGCAACACTGAAGAATTAGGAAAAGCCAATACAACTTCCCTTGATTTCTTTGGACAACTTGCAACATACCATCGTGATAGCACACTTCCTAATTCCATCAAAACTGTGTTAAAAGATGCCAATGGACCATTATTAACTCAAGAAGTGATTAAAGACACCAATGGAAAATTCTATATTGTTGAAGTGATTGAAGCTGTTCCTTCACGATTCCAAGAAGAAATGATTACTTCACTTTCTGCTGTATCAACATTAATTGATACCATGTGGTTAGCTGAGTTCAAAAATGCTGGATTCGCTATTTACGACATTAATGTATACAATGCCATTAAAAACGGAAGTCAATCACAATTTTTACCAAGCCGCTAATAGCGGCTTTTATAAAGGAGAAAAACATGTGTCTGTTTTGTAAAATCATCCATCAAGAGATTCCATCCTATAAGATTTATGAAGACGATAAGATATACGCATTTCTAGATATCTTTCCAATGAGTAAAGGCCACACACTTGTGGTGCCTAAGCATCATTCAGATCATACCTTACATGCGTCCTCTCAAGACATAGAAGCCAGCTTTAACGCCATAAAGAAGATTACCACTCATTATGATAAAACACTTAAGGCAACTGGTTACAACATAGTAAGTAATGTTCATGAGTCATCAGGTCAAACTGTACTTCATACTCATTTTCATATCATTCCACGATATCATGTGACACCTACTTTATTCGATTCTTTTAAGGAAGTTAAAGAACAATTGGATTTGTTCGCATTGCATAAAGACATTAAACTATAATGAAAACACCCTTGAGTTTGATCTCAGGGGTGTTTTTTACTATCCTTTTTTCTTATAGAAGGTACGGTTCTCTAAACTAAAGACACGTGAGGTAAATGTTCCTTCTTCTGTGCCTTCCATAACTTTATTAAACATGTTCATGCGAGCATCAAGATTATCAATCAAATGAAGAATCTCAGCTTCTGGTACTAATGGAAGAACCGGAGATCCATATTCATATTGACCATGATGAGATAAGACCATGTGTTGAAGTAGCATGGTTTCTTCTGTGTTCTCTACACCTAGCACTTTCGCATGATGATAAATCATAGCATTCACAATTGAAATATGACCTAGTAGTCGGCCAACAGTTGTGTATTCAGTTAGAATTGGTCCAGAAAGTTCCACTGTCTTACCAATATCATGAAGTAGAATTCCACTCATCAATAAATCATAATCAAGTGTTGGATACAACCGCAACACTTCTTTAGCAAGAAGTATCATGCTAACCACATGACTTGCTAATCCACCTTTGTACTCATGATGGTTCTT
>DAIDML010000134.1 GCA_027449005.1 Erysipelotrichaceae bacterium
ATCATGTTCATGGTTAACGATAAATTCGTTCCTGTATCACCATCGGGCACAGGAAACACATTGATGCGATTAAGGTTGATTTCATTCACAACCACATTTCTTGCGCCTGAGATTAAGTAAGCATACCATTCTTGTGCATTAATTCGTTTCATAATGATCCTTATCTAGTATCGTTTTAAGTTTCGTTCAATGAGCTTCATTTCCATTTTATTGATCCTCACTTTCTGTTAAGGCGAAGAAGACATCATCCATGCTTCCTTGAATGATTTCAAAGGATTGAATCCATGGTTGGTATGTTTCAATAAGAGGAATGGCATCGAATGGAGAGGATAAAGGGATGAGAAGGCGTTGTTGGTGATGGTGGAAAGGAATGTGATTTTGGGATAAGTGAGATTCTAGTTCAGGAAGTGCACTGACAAACAACTTGGTTTTGGTGTACTTTTCACGTAGTTCATGACTGCTGGCATCTTCAACCAATACCCCTTGATCAATCACAATCACTTGATCGGCATCCAAGACTTCTTCAAGATAATGAGTAGTAAGAAGAATGGTCATTCTATAGGTTGTTTTGAGTTTATGAATGTATTGCCACAATTCTTGTCGACTCTTAGGATCAAGTCCTGTGGTGGGTTCATCCAGGATGAGAAGACGAGGTTGATGTAAAAGTGCACGTGCAATGTCCACTTTTCGTTTTTGCCCTCCAGAGAGTGATCCATAGGCTTGTTTTAGAAGGGAGTGAATGCCTAAGGTTTCACTGACTTCTTTGATACGTTGTTGGAGTTGTTGTTTTGACAAACCATACATGGAACCACGAATCATCAAATTGTCTTTGACACTGAGAATATCATCCATCATGGAGTGCTGAAACACCACCCCAATAAGAGATCTTATCTTCTCATCATCTTTTCCAACTTGATAGTCAAAAAGGGTAATCTTACCTGATGTGAGTTCTGCAAGGGTGCACATCATGTGAATGGTGGTGGACTTGCCAGCTCCATTCTTGCCTAAAAAAGCGGTAAAACTGTGTTCTTTAATGTTGAGGGATAGTCCTTTAACTGCATGGACTTGATTAGGATAAATCTTATGAACATCGTGTAAGGTAATGGCGTACATAACGTTCTCCTTAGTCTAGAATTAAGATATCATGAAATCATCAAAACAAACAAGAAAAAGTGGTTAAGTTAATGTGAAGAAATAAAGGTTCATGATATGATGTTCTTAACTAAGTGAGGTCATTATGAAAACGATTCTTGTTACGAATTTAGGATCTACATCCACCAAAGCAGCCATTTATCATGATTTAGAGTGTGCTTCTGAAACGACACTTCGTCATCCAGCTTCTGATTTAAGTCAGTTTGAATCCATTCTTGATCAAAAAGAATATCGAAAACTAGCCTTGGAGACATGGTTAACAAGCATTGATGTTTCTATTGAGTCATTGGATATTATTTGTGTTCGCGGAGGTGTCTTAAAACCGTGTGTCAGTGGCATATACCGTGTTGATGAAAACATTATTCAAGATATTCTCAGTGGACAATATGGAATGCATGTGACCAATGTGGGTAATCTCATTGGTTATGAGTGGGGACAAACCTATCATAAAGAAGTGGTGTTTGTGGATGCTCCTATCAGTGATGAACTTCATCCTTTAGCACGCGTGAGCGGTCATGCTTTGATCGAAAGACGCAGTGTGTATCATGCTCTAAACCAAAAACAACAAGCCCGGATATACGCTCAAAGAGTTGGAAAAACGTATGAGGAACTTAACCTCATTGTGTGTCATATGGGAGGAGGAATCTCTGTAGGTGTTCATCATCATGGCAAAGTCATTGATGTCACCAATGCCTTGGATGGAGAAGGAGCGATGTCACCTGAGCGTGCTGGTTCACTGAGCTCAATGGGTGTTTTGAAACTCTTGAAACATTTTAATCATGATGAAGCGCTTTTAGGCAAGAATGGAGCTGGCAAGTCCACCACCATTCACATGATGTGCACCCTTGCAGAACTCACATCAGGTAAGATT
>DAIDML010000135.1 GCA_027449005.1 Erysipelotrichaceae bacterium
TTGAGTGATCCAGGTATAGAAGAAAGCATAGACCCCATAACCAAAGGCAGCACTGACCCCAATCGCAATAAGGCTATCCATGTTTGGAGAGCGATGCCATAAGGTTTTAAATCCTTGGACAAAGAATTTTCGTCCTGCCCACATGACAGGCAAGGTCAATACCAGTTGGAGAGTCACATACCACGTGGCTTCTTTATGAGGATCAAGAAACCAAGGTAAATCAATCATTGAATCCATAAGCACCATGTGTGTCATTGACACAACCGCAAGAGGAAGGGTGAAGATGAGTGCTAGGATAAAGCGTTGACGCATTTGAAGATAGGCTTTAACTTTCTCATCCAAACGAGCTTGAGGAGCTTCGTTCACAATCTCTTTTGGTGTATAACCAGACTTAATGATACTGGCTTTTAAATCTGAGGTTTTCAGCAAGTTAGGATCATAAGTGATGGTGGCTTTTTCACTGGTTAGGTTCACATACACTTCATGAGTTCCCTCAAGTTTGTTTAAACCTCGCTCAATGGCACTTGAGCATGCACTGCATGTCATGCCTTCAATTGGAATCGTGATGGTTTTTAGACTTGAAGTCACTTTACTGGCTTCATAACCGAGTTTTTCAATGGTCTTTAAGATGGCTTCATCATTAACATTCCCTTCCACAAACAGCTGCTCGGTTGCATAGTTGACCACCACATTCTCCAAGTCAGGAAGTTTCTTCACTCCCTTTTCAATGGCCATAGCACATGATGCACAGGTCATTCCTTTTAAATCATAAGTTTGTTTCATTACTTCACCAACTTTCTAAGTGTTTGAATGGTCGATTCGACCCCACTCATGTCTCCTGATTGAATCTCACCCACCACACAATGGTGAATGTGATTTTCTAACAACATAAGCCCAATCGCTTTTAAGGCACTACGACTGGCTTCAATTTGATTTATGACATCATCACAATACACTTCTTCTTCAATCATCTTACGAATCCCACGTAGCTGCCCTTCAACTTTTGAGAGTCGATCAAGCAGTGGTTTGTTCTTCAGTGATGCATCCAGACTAGCATGCTTCATAAGCACCTCCTATACCCTATTGGGGTATCTACTGTCACAGTATAACCTACCCCCTAGGGGTATGTCAAGGGAGTAAATAAAAAAGTGGTTACCCACTTTCAATTATTCTAGTTTTCCAACAACACGTAGTCCTCTTAAGACTGTTCTTCCATGTGGGGATCGCTCAATGGCCTCTGTATGATCTGCTCCTGGGGTTAAACCTTGATGTCCACCATTCCAAGCGGAAACACCAGTCACATCATACACTAATCCATCAACCGCAACATACGCTGGTTGTCCATTTTCACCATTAAACGTCGCCAACGCTTCTAAACTAATGATCTCTAATTCCTCAGCTGGAGGATTAGGATTGGTTGGATTCCCTGGAGTGTTGGGAGTGTTTGAGGTGGATGGAGCGCATCCTAAGAGTACAATACTTAATCCAAGTGCAATGACTAATCTTTTCATAGGGTGTCCTCCTGATGTCATTGTAGAGAAGCGAGAAAAAGGATGCAACTAGAATGCTTTGCAAACAGAAAAACAGATGATTGTCTATTTTTTTGACTTTTGTACACATTTTTCTTTAAAAAAGCATATTTTTATCAATATTAATACAAATATATATGGAAAATGTTTATTTATTGTGTAAAATGTACATATGAACAACACAGACCATACTCAAAAACTAACCAATGAGGTAAAAATGAGATGGCCAATCCACAGATACAAGGATGTAAGTCAGGATCAATGTGCGTTTGCCTCTGTTTTGCAACCTTATTATCAAGAGATTGATGCTATTTCGTTAAAAGATTACCAATTTATCAGTGTGATTACACCTGAATTTTTAGTGTTTGTACTCTTTGATCATCAACGTGA
>DAIDML010000136.1 GCA_027449005.1 Erysipelotrichaceae bacterium
GTGGTTTCGACCATGAATTATACAGGTCAAAAACTATGCTGCTCGTCAAAAAGCTCGCTTTGCTAAAGCGTACAACGCACTAGAGAAAAGTGTTTAGTCATTAGACTAAACACTTTTTTTATCGACATTCACAATGGTTGCTAATCCACCCAATGAGGTTTCTTTTAACTCCACCACCAGTTTTTGACCTGTATAATTCATGGTCGAAACCACTTCATCAAATCCAACCACATTGTCTTTGAAATCACTGAGGGTTGAAGACATGAAGACCGCATCAAAAGCTCTTAACACTGCTGCCGCATTACGCTCAATGCATGGGATCATCACATAACCCGCAATGGGATCACAGGTTAATCCTAAATGATGTTCCATTGCGATTTCAGCTGCATTTTCAATCACTTTCATGGAGTGTCCATCCAAGAAAGCTTTAGCTGCTGCTGCCATAGAACAAGCACTACCGACTTCAGCTTGACACCCCCCAATCGCACCTGAAATCGTTGCATTGGTCTTAATCAGATTCCCAAAGATGCCTGCAACGGCTAAAGCATCAATTAAGCGATGTTTTTCAAATCCTAAATCATAATAGGCATAATAGAGTAAAGATGGAATGATTCCACAGGCTCCCATGGTGGGGGCAGTTACTACAGTTTGATTTGACGCATTTTGCTCACTCACAGCGTATGAATAAGCCATAAGACGTAATCTTTTACCTTTATCCTCTGAAGCATTGTGAGAGGCTTTAAAATACAAGTCCTTGGCAACGCGTTTAAGTTTTAGTGTACCAGGAAGAAGACCATCTTGTTTAAGCCCTTCTCTTACTGAATTAAACATCACCATGAGCATCTCCTCTAAATAAGGTTTAATGTCTGGTTCATAATGATAGACGTAGTTTGGTAATGTTAACTTGTTTTCTTTACAAAACTGAAACACTTCAGTTAATGAGGTTTGAGGATAGACTGGCTTTTGAAAATCATACTCACTGTTAAGGATTTTGATTGATCCTCCTCCTAAAGAATAGACAACCCAGGTGAGTTCACAGCGATCTTGATTGAAGGCTTTAAGGATTAATCCTGATGGGAAATCATAATCCCAATCTGTATTAAAGAACACTTTAGTTGGGATTGGGGCAAGTGTTTTCTCAATAATCGCATCTGTATAATGCCCTTTTCCAGTCAAAGAAAGCGATCCATACAATTCAACTTCATAATGTGTCACTTGACTCACATGTTGTTTAAACAACTCACATGCTCTCATCGGAGCCAATGTATGTGAACTTGACGGTCCAGGACCGGCTTTATAGAGTTCCTTTAATGATTCCATGCTACCTCACACTTTCTAGCAAAAATCGTTCAAATCCGATTTTTTTATCTTGCTTACCTTGTTTAATGTTGGCATCCAAATGACTCAACATCATCATGAGTTGTTTCACATTGGAGGACGTTGTAAAACGTGTGTATTCAACCGCTTTATCAAAAGCATATGGATTTTCATTTAGGATTTGATTCATGGCGTGTTGATTCATTCCACGTTCTTTTAACTCAAATATTTGCATCATTAATCGAAGTTGCCATCCTAAGATAGGAATGATGGCCAATGGATCAACTTTGAGTAAAGTGAGATCATGATATAACGTAAAGGATTGATTCAAATCTTTCTTCATGATGGCTTTGCTTAATTCAAAGACACTGTCACTGATTTGAGGACGAATCAATGTTTTTAACACATCCATGCTTAGTGTTTGAGGATATAGAGAGCATTTATACAACTCAGATTCAATTTGATTACGATCAAAAGATAAAACTTGCCATAATCCCAATCTGTTTTAAAGAACACTTTAGTTGGGATTGGGGCAAGTGTTTTCTCAATAATCGCATCTGTATAATGCCCTTTTCCAGTCAAAGAAAGCGATCCATACAATTCA
>DAIDML010000137.1 GCA_027449005.1 Erysipelotrichaceae bacterium
AAAGAATATGACGACTATACTATTAGGATGCATCGCGTTTGCGCTATTAGTTGTCTTTGACTTCAACAAAATTAAGATGAAAATCAAAGCACTGAATGGTTTGTTTGCTCTTGGAGCAGGTCTTCTTTTTTATGCGTCCATGCGTTTATTGATTGACACCCCTGTGGATTTTGAAGTCCCTTTATTGGGTGTTATTTTTTTCTCTTCCCTAAGTGTTCTTAGTGTTTTATTCATGTTTTATGCTCTGTTTGGAGCACTTCCTTTCAAAAAAACATACATTGAAGTTGACACAAATCATGTGGTGAACACAGGTGTTTATGCCTTATGTCGTCATCCTGGGGTTTGGGGATTTTTCTTTCTCTATTTCTTTGCCTTTTTAGCATCAGGCCGTTGGATTGTACTTCAAGCAACCGTCGTATGGACTTTCTTTGATATCCTTCACGTTTGGTTTCAGGATCGTTATTTCTTTCCTAGAATGCTTAAGGGCTATTCCCAATATCAAAAGTCTACCCCCTTCTTAATCTTTAACGCACACAGCATTCAACGATGTGTGCAATCAATTGGAAAGTAGGTACTCACTATGACAATGGATCAGATGCTCAAAGCAAAGCGTTATGATGAATTGTGGCAAAAGTATTGCAGCTGGTTAGACTTTTCGATTGAACAATTTATGGAAATTCAAAATCGCTTGCTTCTTGAACAAATTGATCTTTATGCTAAATCAGAACTCGGTCAAAAGATCATGAAAGGTCATACTCCTACTTCAGTCGATGAGTTTAGACGACTTGTCCCGTTAACTTCATATGAAGATTACGCTGATTTACTGCTTCCTAAGAATAAAGATGTTTTACCTGGTGAACCCATTGTTTGGATTCAAACAACATGGGAAGGTGGAAAATCTCCAATTAAAGTTGCCCCATACACACGCGCCATGATTGACATGAATCGTGAGTTTGCTTTGGCATGTTGCATTTTATCCACAAGCACAAAAAAAGGAGAATTCAAACTTCGTCCAAACATGAATTTTTTGAATGGTATGGCTCCCCTTCCATATTTAACTGGACTGCTTCCTTATTCAATTCAAGGAGATTACACTGTTAATTTCTTCCCTGATATTGAAGAAGGCAACAAAATGAGTTTTGGAGAGCGCAATAAAGTTGGTTTCAAACAAGGCATGCAAAAGGACATTGATCTTTTCTATGGCTTGAGCAGCATTATTGTACGCATGGGTGAAAGTTTCTCTGAAGGTTCCAGTGGATCTAAAAACATGGATATCTTATCTTATGACATGAAAATGCTTTATCGCTTGGCGAAAGCAAAACTGAAAAGCAAAATCAAAAAAGAGCCGATGTATCCTAAAGATGTCTTTGACTTAAAAGGATTTGTTTGTGCAGTTACTGATTCTTTACACTTCAAAAAGAAGATTGAAAAATACTGGGGAGTAAAGCCATTAGAAATCTTTGGTGGAACCGAAGCTTGTGCGATTGGATCAGAATCTTGGTCAAAAAATGGGATTATCTTATGGCCAAACATTTGTTTCTATGAGTTCATCCCCATTTCTGAGTTTTATAAGAATCTAGAAAACCCTAAATATACTCCAAAAACTTACCTGATTGATGAGTTAAAGGCTGATGAATACTACGAAATTGTCATTACCACCCTTAAAGGAGGTGCTTTTGCACGTTATCGTATTGGGGATGTGTTTAAATGTGAATCGCTCACAAGGGTGGAAGATGGCATTATGTTGCCTCATTTCAGGTTTGTTGATCGTATTGCTCCGGTTATTGACTTAGCTGGATTTACCCGCATCACACAAGCCACCATCAATGAAGTGATTAAAATGTCTAAACTTGACATTCATGACTGGTTCGCAATTAAGAAGTTTGATGATGAGCAACGTCCTTATGTTTCCATGTACCTTGAGATCAAACATCCAGATCATGGTCATGGATTAGATCATCCTGAACTGATTAAAGATACTTTAGAAATCTATTTCAGATACATTGATGAAGACTACAAGAGTTTGAGAAAAATGCT
>DAIDML010000138.1 GCA_027449005.1 Erysipelotrichaceae bacterium
GAGATGCTACCGGACGTATTTATGTCATGATTTTTGTTGGAAAATTGTTAATCGCAAGTGCCTATTGGCTTGTGTTATTCATTGAAAACAGTAACTTGAAACAAAACATTCAAACCATTCAAGATTACTTAAACAGTCCACAAATTGTTGAACGCACTTGAATGTTTTGTTTTAAGTTACTGTTTTCAATGAATAACACAAGCCAATAGGCACTTGCGATTAACAATGTCCCAACAAAAATCATGACATAAATACGTCCAGTAGCATCTCTATTCGCTCGAATTTTACTGATTTTTTGATAACTTTCGAGTAAGTTCATGTCTTGTTTTTTCATGAGATCACTTCCTTAACAGTACGCCAACCGCATTGACGTATTTATTGTCTAACTCAATACTCTTCACTTCTTTAACGATGTCACTAAAGAGTCTTCCTGGGATGTTTAAACTTTGTTCAACACTTTCACTCACTTGACGTAAGTTAGCATTTTGTCCCGTATAGACAATGGTGTGTATGCCTTTACTGTTTCGTGTGAAGGTGTATTGACTCATCTTACTAATGCTTTCAACAATTTCATCAATTTCAGATTGCTCATCACCACTCGCACTTAAACGTGTATTTCTGGTGAGCACATAAATTCCTTCATCAAAGAGATAAAGCTTCAATTGTCCTTTTTGAAGATCAGCAACAATGAACTGTGCTGTTGTGTTGGAAACATTAAACTCATCCATCATCTTGATAATTGAATTGGATGCGGTATCAAGGGTATTGATCTTAAGGTTAGCTTTCTTAAAAGCCGTCACATAAGATTCAATGGCTGTTTCTAGAATAGCCACAGCCAATACTCGATACATTGGATTACCATCCTTCTCAACTTCTTCTAGTGGGATGAAATCCATTAAGTATTCTGGCGTAAGATGCAGTGCACTCATCATTTCTGATCTCACTAGGAAAGGCAATCGTTTCTCATCAACCTTTGGAACCAAAATTTCTCGGTAGATAATTGAGGAATTGTTGATGCAAACATTGCATTTCTTTTCCTTGGTATCCATTTGATTCAGTTGAGATGATAAGACCATGGCAAAATTGTCAACATCAACAATGCCATGCTGGTTTATCAAGTTCTCATTGAATTCAAATGAATGGGTTGAACGCACTTGAATGTTAGACTTAGTGACTTTTGCTTCAACCATTATGATCTCATTACTCTTTATTTCAATGGCTAAACTCATGGTTAGACCCCCTTTGTGTCTGGTTAGAATGTCTCATACATTTGAAAGATTGGTTGGATGATTGATAACACAATGAATCCAATCACAAAGCCTAATACTATAATCATCAGTGGTTCAATCATCGAAATCATTCTCTGAAGTGCACTGTCGGCTTCATTATCAAAGTAATCTGCGGTAGAATCTAGAATATCTCCAATGGCACCCGTCTCTTCTCCGACATAAATCATGGATGACAACATTGGATCAAATGATTGTGTATCTTGAATGGACTTCGATATCAGTTCTCCTCGACTTACTTTGTCAATGACTTGAAGAAACATGTCCTCTAAGTAAACATTACCTAAGACACGTCCTGTTGTTTCTAACATATCAAGCACTTGAACACCACTGGAATATAGGGAAGACAAGGCTCGAGCCGCTCGAGCAGAATAGATGGTCTGATTGAGTTTACCAATAATTGGCATGAACAATTTGAATTTATCCCATTGAAGTCGAATGTCTCGAATTTTTAAGAGTAAGTTGATGGTAATGATGATGAATACTAATCCAATGACAAGTGCCACCCAATTAGAAATTAAGAAGTCACTGAAATTAAGAATGATTTGGGTGGTCCAAGGGATTTGATCTGGTTGAAACATGCCTGTAATGCTAGGAAGCACAAACGTGACTAATGCAAGCACTACACCAACGGAAAAGATACCAAGAACCATTGGATAAATACTTGCACTACGAATTTTATTCTTAAGTTTTGCTTCTTTTTCAAAGTGATCAGCCATTCTACGTAAACTCAAATCTAAAGTTCCACTTAACTCACCAGCCATAATCATGTTGTTAAGTAGTTCTGGAAACACTCCTTGTTGACTTTGCATAGCTGTTGAAAGAGAATTTCCTTTTTGAACTTCTTCAAACACGTTACGATACACTTTCTTAGACTTTGGAGTATCTGCTTTTTCAAGCAACATACTCAATGACTGCATAATAGGAATACCTGCGCCAATCATGGTTCCTAGCTGACGACT
>DAIDML010000139.1 GCA_027449005.1 Erysipelotrichaceae bacterium
AACCAAGCAACCACTTCCCGACTACTTTATGACCATAGGAAGCTTAGATTATTTACTTGAGCGTTGTCGTTATGCTAAGGAACAATTTGAATCATTGGATTACCCTTTACGTTATGAGGAAATCGAAGGTTATGGGCATAACTGGGATTTCTGGGAACTTAAACTGAAAGAAGCCTTTGAAACCTTTTTAACTAAGTGAGTGATTCACTTAGTTTTTTTTATGAGTTTTGGTATACTGTGATTATAGAAAGAAGGAACAGTTATGTTAGAAACGGTTACGATTACGTCCCCTCACTTTTTTGAAGAAACAACTGATGCATTGAAGACTGCCTTCATGTCCATGGGTTTTGGTACTCTGTGTAGCATTTCCCTTAATGAGCGTTTTGAAGCAAAAGGCCTTCATTATGATGACAAAATCACCATCTTAGAAGTCTGCAATCCTTTTGAAGCTTTAAGTGCTCTCACCATCGATCCCGACATTGCATATTTCCTACCGTGTAAAGTCTTAATCAAAGAGGTTAAAGGTGAAGTGAGTGTCACCATGATAAAACCTACCTCCTTCATTACACTCTTAGATCATGATCATCTCAATGAGTTTGCGATTAAGATAGAAAAAGCTTTACTCCAAGCCATTGAATCACTTTCAAACTAAACAAAACCGAATCATTTGATTCGGTTTGCTTGTTTATTTAACTTTTTTGAACGAATGACGATCCATGTGTTTCATCTTAGGATGTCGCTCTTCCATGAGTGATTCTAAGAAAGTGGTCAGCTGTGTCGCATCATTCATATGATCAAGGTGACACCAATACCGTCCCTTTAATAATGAAGCTTCATTGATTCGAACATAAAGACGTCGACCTCGTGATAACTTCCTTACATTAATGCGAGTGATGTCCTTAAATTGATACTCATGGGTTCGTTTGAAGGCATGAAATTGAATGGAGGTGTCTGTCAAGGTCACAGAAGTCGGGTGTGAAAGAGCAACCCCGTGATCAAAGAGCAGTACACTACCTAAGATAAACAATGATCCATACCAAGAAACTTGATCACCTGAAATCAATCCAAAGAGTCCATAAAGTGAGGTGATGGTATACACCCCCATGGGAGCGATGATGGCTAAATAAGCATGTCCCTTTTTCACATGAAACTGATGCTTCATGCAGGTTATTTTTCTCCCTTAAGAATGCGAACTCGGTTAAGGTAAGCCATACCAGCTGCGATGACAGCTAAGACTGCGATACCTACATAACGAAGTTCAAAGAGTTTCACAAATGCCCAGCTTAATGGTGAAGCACCATCCGCAATGGATGAAATAAGGCTTGCACCTACAGGCATGGTGAATTGTGCGTCAATGGCTGCTTGTGTAAGCAGTGGTGCAATGTCAGAAGCAATCCATAATCCAGACACAACGATGAATAAACCAACGATGAGTGTTCTGAAGAGATCACCTTTAGTGATAGGAACCACAAGCACAAACAAGAATGGTAATACGGCTAAGTCAGCGAAAGGTAGGAAGTTGTTTCCAGGTAAAACGACCGCAATAAGCACTGAAAGAGGGACTAAGATAAGTGATACAGCCAATGTGGTTGGATGTCCAATACCAACAGCCGCATCAAGTCCAATTTAAATCTTCGTGTTTGTTTTAAGACGTTTGTCCACAAACTCACTTGCTGCATCAGAAATAGGAAGTAGACCTTCCATAAGCAGTCCAGCCATACGAGGGATTAACACTAACGCTGCACCCATAGTGATAGCTAAGTTTAATGCACCACCTAAATCGTATCCAGCTGCAAATCCAATGATCGCCCCTAATACGGTTCCCACAAGAATAGGTTCACCAAATAAACCAAATCGTTTTTGAACCATTTCCGCATCAATGTTGATCTTATTGATACCAGGAATATAATCTAAAATCTTATTGATAACTAAAGCGATAGGAACGAAGGCAACAGATAATCCATGAGGAATGGAAACCCCTTGAAGTCCTAATTGTTCTTCAACACCTTTAGCAGTCCAGTCAGCTAACACAAGCGTCATAACGGCTTGAATAACGGCTGCCACAACACCAAAGACAAAACTGTCAGTTGCGAAAGTAACCAAAGCACCAGTAAAGGCATAGTGCCAGAAGTTCCATACGTCAATGTTGATGGTTTGAGTGGTCTTTGTTAAGATCATGACCATGTTAACCGCTAACGCAATAGGAATAATGACGGCACCAACACGGGATGCAAACGCGATGGCTGCTGCTGCAGGCCAACCCACGTCGATGACTGTTAAGCTTAAACCATAGTTGGAAACCATTTGTTGAACTGCAGGTCCTAAGCTTCCACCTAACATACCAATAACTAGATTGAGTCCAATGAAACCAACACCGACTGTTAAACCAGCACGTAATGCTTTACCAAAGGACGCTCCCATAATTAAACCAATAAGGGTAATAATGATTGGCATCATGACTGATGCGCCTAATCCGACGATGAAATTAATAATGTCCATAGAGTTCTTCTCCTTTTATGAGTCAAATCCAAGTGATTCAAAGATGTCTTTAATCACTGGTTCAGTACCACGACCTATGAGGAATGCAATGCCCATAATCACTTTGACTGGCATCACCTTATTCACCTGTGCTGTGGTGATAATCAAATCATAATTCTTGGCTTTTGATTCCATCTCAGCCACGGTACAAGTTGATAATTCAACCTTATCCCCGTACCCTCTATCCTTAAAAATTGTTTCTAACTTCTTGGCTACAGCCACTGAGGTTGCCACCCCTGTGCCGCACGCAACGAGTATCCTCTTCTTAATACCATCACCTCCTATCTAATGGATATGTTCATTCAAAACTGTTAACAGTTCTGATTGGGACCGAATTGATTTTAGCTTCTGAAGTAAGGCTTCATCTTGAATGACACCCATGAGTTGACTCAAGACATTCACATGAGCATACCCATCCTTCAAAGCTAACATAAAGAGTATTTCGACATTAAGGGTTTCATCATGATTCCCCATCATCTTAAACTCCACTGCTTTCTTACAAACACCCACCGCAATCGCATTCTCATTCACATGGTGTGAATCCGCATGAGGAATAGCCACATTGACTCCTTCTCCTGGTAGTCCAGTAGCGAAGTTTTTCTCTCGCTCAACCAAGGCTTCAAAGAATGTCTCTTTCACATAACCTTGCTTATACAAAGCATCCGCCATGGTTTTAAGTACATCCTCACTGTGTTGGGGAGTGAGATCTAAGAGAATTAGTGATTCATGCAGTAGTGTTGACATAATTTACTCCTTATTGGTTTGAAGATGGCACAAGTCATCATTGAGCTTCTGTGCCAAAGATAAGCTATCAGTAATCATCAGGTTATGATGCTCCCATGATTCATCTTCCAGATGATTCATCAGATTATGCATCAATTGAATATGAATCGCTTCATCTTCTTGAGTTGATGCGATAAGCATGACTTGTTGGATGGATTCATTCATGGCCCAAAT
>DAIDML010000140.1 GCA_027449005.1 Erysipelotrichaceae bacterium
GAGTGGGGCAACCCTGATATTGATGAGTGTATGGTGGGTGAAAGAAAGGAGGAAACATGGTTCTAAACATCTTTAAAAGTTTTTTTAAAGTTGGTTTATTCACCTTTGGAGGTGGATATGCCATGCTTCCGGTACTCATGGATGAAGTGGTGAAGAGAAAATAAAGAGAACCCATATGAGGGTTGCTAGTATCGATATAGGATGTGGTCTTTTAAGCAACTTCATAAATATAGTTTACCATACTTTCAGTGTTGATGAAGTGATAAAAAAACATCCTAGTTCAAGGATGTTGGTTCATGATGTGGGAGTGTGAGTTGATAATCTTCTTCATAATCATTAATAAACTGAATACTTAAAGCAAGAATCAATCGATACAATTCTTTGATTTGTAAGCGATGATTATAGGAAAGTAATCCTGCTTCAAACTCATCACGCATTAAATCAATATCTAAAGTACTCACCCATCCAAAGTCAAACAAATGAAACAAAGCTGGGTCTTCACTTTGAAGATGCTCATACACAGATAAACAAGCATCAATGGTTTCATCACTTAAGTTGTCTACTTCATCATTGAGGATGAGCATGGCAGAGCGAAAGATCCCTAACATATGATGAATACGGACCATCATACTTGGAGTATCAAAGATGTCAAAGCGAAAGATAAGTTCATCCATGCCTAAATGATCATAGGCTTCTTTAAGATGAGGTTGTGCTTCAAAGGCCAACTCAATGATTTGATCCACATGCGCTCCCGCAAAGAAGGCCGTGATGTCATGAGCATGGCGACTCATTTCTGGGGTTATCGTTTTAGGTAAGATCATCACATTCCTCCTCTATCTCAATGATGTCATAAAAGTATGGAATCACCCACTCTTCAATAAAAGAGTTCAGGATTTGAAGACGAGGTTGGCTAAAGTGATGCATAACATGCAAACTGATGCGCTCCTTAAGTGTAAGTTTTTGTTGACTTAAGGCTTTATGGAGCATTATAGCACATGATTCAGTAGAGTACCATAACATATTAAGCTGTTGGTTTTCAATGGCTATAAGGACGCTATGAGCCATCTGTTCAAGGGATTGGAAATCATGGATGGAATGGGAGTGTTTGATTTGATAGCTCATAGTGTTACCTCACACCTAAAGCATAAACAACCTCAAACTTTGAATCAATAAACAAAACGAAATAAAAATAAAAAGCGAATACAACGACCTTTTTAAAGGTATATTTCGCTTTTAGTGATACAATTTTTACTTATTGTGCTCTTTTCTTAATTTAAATCCTTTGTAACCTTTTTTTAATTTCTCTTTGTGTGATCCTGGATTATATAAATCCATTTTAACTTTGACTTCTTGAATGTTTTCAAAGTTAATCTGTATTGATTTGCTTGATTTATCCTGACTCATGGGTTACCTCACTTCTTTCAGCAGTTACATCATAACATTAACTGAAAATTTTTGATACCTAATAACTTATTTCAACACATGAAGTTGCCTTCAATTTAGAATAACTAACATGATTTGCTGTTATATTAAACATTTATCAAACATTGAAATCATTAATTATCACAATAATAAACAAGATAAGAACGACTCTTATGGCATTTTAAATAAAGTAAAAAGCAAGTGTTGCCACTTGCTTCTTCAGAGATCAGTTGATTTTTGGGGGGCAAAAATCAAATGACTATTGCATTATACTCCACTTATAA
>DAIDML010000141.1 GCA_027449005.1 Erysipelotrichaceae bacterium
CATCAAAGTCTTCAGTTCAAACATGGTTTAATCAGCTTTATTGGGAAAGCTGGTAGTGGTAAAAGCACAACTTTAAGAAGTTATCTGTATCATCTAAAACATCAACGAATCATCAGCATTGAGCATCCTATTGAACAACACTGTTCGTTTATGATGCAAATTGAACTTGAAAATCATGACATTCAAACCATGGTGTATCATGCGCTTCGTCACCATCCTCATGTATTGGTCATTGAGGAAATTCGTAATGAACATGAACTCAAAGTAGCTTATGAAGCATCATTAAGTGGGCACCTTGTGTGCATGTCATTTCATGCTCATGATGTAGAAATGGCGAAGAAAAGAATGGTATCCATGATTCCTGATTTTGATTTTTCAATCATCAATGCATGGTTTATACAAACAAGAAATGAGGATAACCATGATTCAACGATTCAAGTCAATATTCAACTTGAAAAAACCGACATTGAACCCTCTTCAGTTATCGCTCATTCATCAATCATGTGAACTGAATCAATCCTATGAAGTCATCAAGACAATGTTTAATTTACCCTATGAAACCAATCAAACTTTTTTAAAGGATTATGGTATTGAAGATAACCATCATTTCTATGAACACATTGACATCCTGAAATCATTGCAATGGTTGAAAGAACAATGGTTAAAAGTTCTTGCTTCCTTGTTTTATCCGTTATCCATGCTACTTAGCAGTTACATGATGCTTGTGTTATTTCGCTTTCAATTTAAACGTATACTTCATCAATTGGACTTCTCCTTCCCATTAGAATTTAAGTTCATGATTTGGATCAATACGTTTGTTTTCATTGCTTTAGTGCTTTGTGTCCTTATGTTGTGGTGGTTATCTCAATCATTGTTTCGAAAAGTACTTGTGCTTCAAACGTATAGAAATCAACCAATGATTAAGTTAATACTTGAGTGGCATTTTATGGTTGCATTTAACAGTTTTAAACATCATCATCTTGCGATTAATCATGTAATACGACTCATTAAGACATATCAAAATAATGCATTGTTTAGAATTCTTACAATCGATCTTAAAGAACTCATTGAAAGGGGAGAAGGAATGAAACAATGGATTGAAAGAAACAGCCAACATGTTAACATGCATGGTTGGTTATATGAGCAAATATCACTTCATCATCAAAAGAATTGTCAACTTTGGCAAAAACAACTTGAAAACAGCATCAGTTTAGAACTGCATAAAATCAATCGTCATGTTCTTTTTGTTCTTTATGTTCTGATTGGTTTAAACCTAATGGCAATGATGTCTTTACTAGCTTTACCATATCAATGGATGAAAACTGTATGAAGAAGAGAGCAGCATTTACGCTCATTGAAATGATGGTTGTTGTCTTGATCTTGTCTTACTTTCTCATCACAACCATTCCTAATCTGTATCATATACTCAATTTAGCCAGTTCTAAAACATGTGAAGGACAAGTTAATCTAGTAAATGCAGCCATCTTGCAATACAAAATGGAGTATCAGCAGTATCCCCAATCATTAGATAGCTTAATACATCATCAAAGTGTTGAAGAAGAGCAGTTGTACTGTGATGGAGAAAGAATTCGATATGAGAATTTTAAAGCAAAAAAACCGTAAAGCATTCACACTCATTGAGATGCTTGTGGTACTGATCATTGCTATTTCAATGATCACTACGTTTAATACAGTACAGAGCATTCATTCTCTTCACCACATTGATGCTCAGATTTTTACATCAATGATGAAGGCCATTTCCCATCACTCGCCGCAAGACATTGTATTAGACAATGTCATCATCAATCGATATCATCCCCAATTTTCATTTTCACGCTCATATACCTATGATTATGATCATTACCACATTGTGTTTCACATAGGAAGAGGTTATTATGCGATTCAAAAAAGGAAGTAGTATACTCGAAGGATTGGCTCTACTGTATTTATTGTCTTTAATGATTAAACTCATTCATTCATTTTATGGGTAACCAATCAGGAAGCATTCTAATTCAAGCACTCGTAAATCTGTTAATTTACTCCTTTTTTCTAGTGGTAAGCGTGCAAGGAATGCGTGTTCTTTCACAACCTTTCAGATTAGATGAGTATAAAGTGGCATATGTACAGTTACAACTAGACTATCTAAGTGAACTTTATCAAGGTGTTGAGTTTGGGGATAGAATGTGTTTTGTTCATGATCTTTGCCTTGAATATCGTCATCAAAGGATCATTTTCACACCAGGACATCAAATACTGCTGGAAAACATTGAGCAGTTTACTGTCATTGATCAAGATCAAAGAATAATCATGTCATTCAAATTCCAAGGGATTAAACGAGAGTTACATGTTCACAAAAAGTAAAAAGGGAAGTGTTTTTCTTCAAGGTTGGTTTGTATTTCTGCTTTTTATCAATATCGGAGTTCAATATAACCTTTCTCTTTATTGGCAAAATCAAGTATCAATGTCGTTTGATGAAGCACAAAAATCTGTTGAGGAACACATTAAAGTGATTCAACAACTACGTCAACAAGCTCAAGCATGCACATTAGAAAAGGGTTGTGAGTCACAAACAATGGCTTCAAATCGTTTTCATTATTCAATTCAATTTGATTTGACTCACTATAATGTGGTTGAAATAATCATAACGAAGCCTTAAAATAAACAAAAAGAGAGAGAACGATATGATCATTAACCATTTCAAAGAAGCTTTAAAGCTTCAACAAGTACAATACTTCATTATTAACGCTCAACCAATGTTACGATATGTTAGTCAATTCAGTGGAACTGAAGGAGTTGTACTCATTTCTGAAACAAAACTAATTGGATTTTTTGATACACGTTATGCACTTCAAACAAAGAAAGAATGTCAGTTTGATGAGTTGTATTTATTTGAAGACAAGACCAAAGTGCTATCTGAGGTAGCAAAATTCGTGAATGGTCAAGCCGTTTGTTTTGATGCATCTACAACCACGGTATTGCAAAGTCAACTCTACAACACCATGTTCAATGTGAAAGCTTATGTGGATGCTAGTGATTTTAGAATGGTAAAACAACCTGCAGAAATCAAAGTATTAAAAGAAGGAATTGCATTGGCAGACCAAATATTAGCAGAAACGCGTCCATTGATTAAACCAGGCTTAAGTGAAAATCAAGTTGTGGGTCTGCTTTATCAAAACATGATCAATCATAACATCAAGCACTTTTCATTTAATACGATTGTGGCTAGTGGTATACGTTCAGCATTCCCACATGGGGTAGCATCAGAGAAAATCAATAGATGTAATCATAAAGTTCACCTTCCACCTTTCTATTTTAAGGTTTTAGGGCTTTTTGTCAAGACTTCAGCGCCATCATCGTTGATTAAGACAACGTCCTCAATC
>DAIDML010000142.1 GCA_027449005.1 Erysipelotrichaceae bacterium
GATACGATTCTATTCTGATTTAGCACTAACTCAACCTGTTATGAATGGTGAAGCAATAGGGGAGTATTATCAATACTTTGCTTATCTTCCTTTTAGATCAACATCAAACATCACTGGAAGTCAACTTGATGCGTTTTTAGAAAATGTTGCGATTACTAATCCTACCACAGCGCAAGGAAGTGCAATGTATCGGACTGGTCGCTTTTTTGTCGATGCTCAGCACCAACTCGGAATGAATGCCATACTTGTTTATGCGATGGCACTTCACGAGTCTAACCGAGGTTTAAGTTCCTTGGCTGTGAATAAAAATAACCTTTTTGGATGGGGAGCAGCAGATGCCAATCCTTCCGATGCCTATATGTTTGCGAGTATCGAATCATCCATCTATGAACATGCTGGACTTAACTTAAGAGGCTATTTGAATCCAAGTGATTGGCGCCATTTTGGTCAAGTATTAGGAAACAAGAACAATGGATTTAATACCAAATACGCTTCTGATCCATATTGGGGTCAAAAAATAGCTGGATGGGCTTATCGAATTGATCGTTATCTTAATTTTGTTGACTACAACTATTTCCCACTCATCATGGTCACGGATACAACCCCTACACCTTTGTACAAAAACGCAGATACTTCCACCACACTACACAGTGTACCAGCACGAAATCGTGATCGAATCTTCATTGCTTCTGGTATTAAAGACAATTGGATCATGACTCCATCATTGCTACCACTTGATGATAATCGAAACATTAATGCACCGTCTCGAGTATTGGTTGATTATCCTTTCTCTAATAATATGGTTTACATTCAACCTGCTAATTATCGAGTGATTAACCATACCATTGCTCGTGTTCCTCATTTGTATGATTCATCTCAACTGTCACAACCTGCTCAAGCAAGCATTAATGTAGTACGTGTAGAAAACAATACTTTAACACTTGAAGGTTTAATTAGTATTCCTTATTTAGGTAATGATTCTAAGGTGGTTATCAATCCAAGACTAAGATTAACTCAAGATGGACAAGAGCAAATCTTAAACGCCATCTCCACGACAAGCACATCATCTTCCATCAACTTACGTCAAACCAGTTTTGGTTTTGCATCCACATTCAATATTCCAGATGTGTTATTAAAACTCGCACAGATGGAACTGGTACTTGAGTATCAATCACCATTTATGACACAAACCATTGTATTACCTGTAGTCATCAACACAACAGTCAATCCAGTTATCTTAAGTAATAATCATCGCGTCAGTTTTAACCAAGTTGATACTGGCACGTTTATGAATATTGAGCTAGTTACGATAGCACCAGGGGATATGGATCAAGATGGAATACATTCAATTATGGACTTGTATATTTTGCATCGAGTATTGCTAGAAATAGATCCACAATCACCTCAATTAGTAAGTATTGGTGATATGGATTTAGATGGTCAACTATCCATTATGGATTTGTACATACTTCATCGTATGATACTAGGATTGGAATAAAAAATGAAAAAATTAATTGTTACATTACTCGTTTTAATGAGCACATTTACTCCGTTACAGATTCATGCTAATACAGCCAGTGGTTCTATTTCTGGGAGTACAAATGTTACGGCAGGAACACAGTTCACACTTACTTTTGCAATTGCAAATGGAACGAATGTTGAGGGGGTTGAAAGTGTCATAAACTTCGACTCCACTCATTTCTCAATAGTAAGTTCAGAAAATCTTGGTTCTAATAATACTACTTTCTTCAATAAATCAAATAATAAATACGCAGATATTTGGACAGGATCACCAAAGTCTGGCACTGTTCAATTTTTAAGAATTCGATTTGAGGCAAGATCAGGATTTTCTGTTGGAACAAAAAGTACGATTTCAATGACGAATAATTTCATTATCCAAAACGGAAGTCGCGTTTCTGTTCCAAACCGTTCTATTGAGTTAACTTCGATTGCTCCACTTTCTACCGTAAACACTCTCAGTAGCATTACAATCAATGGAAACAACCTTTCAGGATTTTCGTCTAATATCACTAGCTACACTCTACCTAGTACTCAAGATGATTCCATTACCATCAATGCTGTAAGGACAGATAGTAAATCTACATTATCGGGTACGGGTACTTTCTCATTAAGATATGGAAGTAACCGATTTAATTTAACTGTTAGATCTGAATCAGGTGCAACACGTACCTACAGCATTAATGTTAATCGACCTGACTTACGAGGAGATAACACCAACATTAAGTCAATAACCATTGGTGATCAAGTGCTTACTTGGAACAGTGATTTATCTCGTAACATTCTACTCATTCCAAATTCTACAAGCAATGGAACGTTAGGCATTGAACTAGAAGAATCGACATCAACAGTAACTTCATCAACTGATTTTGATTTTTCAGTTGGGGATAATACAGTAGAGATCGTAGTTCAGTCCGAAAAGGGGACGGTGTCTACTCATGTGATAAAGGTAGTTCGTGCTAACGATCAAGGTGCATTTCCAGATGCTTATACCTCTACACAACTTAAACATGTGTTAATTGATGGTACCATCTATTTAATTCAACAAGGGAAAATCACCATTCCTTATAATATTGAAACACCTGAATTGGTGTTTGTCGCAGAACATGAACTCACAAAAATTGTTGTTCCTGAAATTCCACCCTTTGTTTTTGGTGATAACAATGTTGTTTTAGAAATCACTGCTTTTGATGGTACAACCGAAACCGTCACAATCAACTTCCATCGTGAAGATCAAATGCAACCGGTATCTCTTGAGGAATTATTAACTAACATAGAGTCGTATCCTGTGAACACGTTGTCCTTTTTCTATGAAGGATTCATTACAGATGAAGAAACATTGACCATTTTAAGAACGCTCAACAAACCTCTACGACTCTTTGTCAGTACTTCTTCAGTCTCTGGATATTGGTTATTGTCCAATGAAAACATTGATTTACTCAAAGACATTGATTTTGGTATTGAAGAAGATGCAAGTGTTGAGTTTGAACAATCCATAGGCTTCATCACTCATTCCAACTTCAAATTCAATGAGGCCAATTTCGTTCAACCCATGAGTTTCACTTTAACGCAACTACCTCAGCTTCAAAAATACACCACACTGTACGGCTATCAAATGACAGCTGAAGGTTTAGTTTTATTAGAAACCTGGGAAGTTCTTCCTCTATCAAGTGTGATTGAAGTAGGTGGACCACTTCATTTGGTTGTTTCTCCCTATTTAATTGAGATTCCAGAAGAACCATTTGATATCCGACTCTTTTATGCAGGAGTAGGGGCGGCTGCACTAGGTTGGCTCTTTTGGTTGATTGGTGTCGTTCGTTATTCTAAACTAAAACGTAAGTTTCTTAAATCTAAAAAAGGAGTCTTATAAGTGAATTCAACAATCATTTCCAGTTTAGCATCAACACTTAACATCAAAGTATCTCAAGTTGAACAAACGCTTTCATTACTTCAATCAGGCAACACTGTTGCCTTTATTGCGCGTTATCGTAAAGAAGCCACACAAGGTTTAGATGAAGAGATGATTCAAACCATAGCGCAAAGTTATGACTATGAAGTTCAACTCGTTAAACGTAAAGAAGATGTTATCCGGTTAATTAATGAGCAAGGACTTCTGAGTGATGAACTCACACAACGTATTTTAAGTTGTGAAAAATTAAGTCAAGTTGAAGACATCTATAAACCCTACAAGCAAAAGAAATTAACTAAAGCTGCTTTAGCTATAGCAGCAGGTTTACAGCCTTGTGCTCAAGCCATAAAAAACGCAGGATCCTCGGCTTCTCTTGAGTCTATATGTGAAGCTTATCTTAATGAAGAATTAACTTCAGTTGAACAGATATATCAAATGACATTAGATATCTTAGTCGATGAAACCATTCATCAAGTGAAATGGCGTCATATGCTTGAAAATGACATAAATAAAAAAGGTTTGCTCATCAGCAAACTAAAAAAAGAAGGTGCAGATCAAGAAGAAACCTATACCTTGTACCATGACTATAAGCAACGTTTATCGTATTTACAACCGTATCAAATCATGGCTTTAAATCGAGGAGAAGATCAAAAAATCCTTAACATCAACATTGAGTTTGATATTGATGTTTTCTTTGATCAAACCAAACATAAATTCATTAGTTACGCTCATCCTACACTTCATAAAGATATGATTAATCGTTGCGCTGAATCGTTGAAGAAAACCCTTTTTCCAAGTGTTGTTCGATCCATACGAAGTGATTTAACGCAAAAAGCACAAGATCATTCCATACAGGTCTTTGCGAACAATGTTGAACAATTGTTGCTTGTCCCACCTCTTAAAGGAAAAACCATCTTAGGATGGGACCCTGCTTATCGTACTGGTTGCAAACTTGCTGTGATTAATGAACATGGTGATTGCTTAACTGTGGATACAGTTTATCCGTTTGAACCCAAAAATGATAAAGAAGGAACGATTAAGAAACTAACTGCACTCATTGAGCGATATCACATATCCATCATTGCATGTGGTAATGGGACCGCTTCTCGTGAATCTGAACAATTTCTTGGTGAATACATTAAAGCTCATCCTCACTATTCGCTCAGTTATGCTATGGTTTCTGAGGCTGGAGCTTCTGTGTATTCAGCCAGTCCATTAGCGAAAGAAGAATTTCCTGAGTTAGATGTCAGTCTGAGATCTGCAATATCCATCGCACGTCGTTTGCATGATCCGCTCTCAGAACTCATTAAAATTGATCCTCGAAGTGTTGGAGTGGGGCAGTATCAACATGATTGTCCTCCACAACAACTTAAAGAGAAGGTTGATTTTGTGGTTGAGAAGGTTGTCAATAAAGTTGGAGTGGACGTGAACACCGCATCCGTTCATCTAATCAGTCATATTTCTGGATTAAGTAAAGTATTAGCGAAAAACATCGTGCTTAAACGAAGTGAACTTCAAGGATTTATACATCGAAATCAACTTAAAGAAGTCAAAGGACTTGGATCGAAAACATTTGAACAAGCCATTGGGTTCTTACGGGTCTTAAATGGCCAAGAACCTTTGGATGCAACTTTTATCCATCCTGAATCATATGTACTTGCTCGTAAATTAAAAAAATCATTTCCTGATTTGACTCCTAGTCAATCGCAACTGCAAACATGGTGTCAAGAGCACAACACAGACAGTTATACTGTGATGGACATTCTAGAGAACTTACGTGCTCCTGAGCGAGATTATCGTGATAACTTTAAAGGAGTTCAACTCCGCCAAGATATCCTTAAATTTGAAGATGTATCACTTCATGATCAATTTGAAGGAACTGTGCGTAATGTGGTCGATTTTGGTGCATTTGTGGATATCGGTTTAAAGAATGATGGACTCATTCATAAATCAATGATGAACTTAGAAGCATCTCAAAGTGTGTATCACGCATTAAAAATCAATGATGCTGTGTTAGTTGAAGTCATAGGACTTGATGCACAGCGTCAAAAATGTCAACTTAAACTGATTCAAAAAGTGACACTTGTCTCATCATAGTTTCAACAACAAGATCTTGGTTTCTTAAGAAATCAAGATTTTTTATTGGTTTAAACAAGTATTCCTTCGCTTCTTGTGCATTCAATACCATGGGTTGTCGATGATGAACCCATGCGATGTTCTTTTGTGCTTCATGAGTGATAATCGCAACATGTTTATGTGTTTCATCCAATACTCCAGCAATGTAAAGCGGTTCTTGAGTTTTATTCACAATTTTCTGTTTAATTCGACTTGCATCCCATTCATAATATCCCGACGCAAGGATGATGCATCGATGGTTAAAATAGGCGTTAGAAAATAAACGAGAATGAGTGATGTTTTCGAGCCGTGCAAACAGGAATAAATGTTGAGATGTTGCTTGAATCCAGCCCCATTGAGCGGATGTTAGTGTTTTAAGTTGTGGATCTGAAGTGATTAAAAGTGAATCACTAGGACGAAAGAGGGTTTGAATTTGTTCTATATCATAAGCAAGCATTAAATCTTCTTTAATGAAAAGTTGACCACACATCATTTAATTCTCCTTTTTCTCAATAAACCATCGTGTTTCTTCTAAATATAAGTATCGAATATGTCCTCCAATTGTGCAAGTGTATCGTATTCCAGCCCCTCCTGATTTAAGCGATGCAGCATTAATGATTTGAGTGATTTTATCAATACTGTAGGTTAATCCATTGTCTCCCATCACACTTAAGGGGGTAATTTTACCCTCTTTATTGAATGATGCGATCACTTGGATGTATTGTTTTTTGTGCATTAGATGGACTCCTTAAAGTAAGCGTAAGGGAAAATAACATGATCTTCTTTAGGATTAAAGTCACTCAACGATAAATTGGATAAGGTAATACCACGTTGGATACTGTCGTGGCCAAAACGAGAGCGAATCGCATCCATGGTGGTGTCAATCACACGAGATCGAAGATGATGTTCAAAAGGAATAAACATGGATATTTGCCATGCAGCCTCACTGTGCACCAACTGTTCTGCTCTCACACCAATGCTTCGATAACGTTTAGAGAAGTCAAAATTATCTTTGAATAATATCATGGCATAATGAATTAAGTCTTCACTGACGTCTGTAGGGACTTCACAGCTCATTTGACGTGTAAAACTATGAAGATGTTCATCTCGCATTGAAATGCTGATTGTTCTTGTGGCTAACTGATGTTGTTTAAGACGAGAAGCGACACTTTCACACAAGACAGTTGCTACAATCTTCACATCATTCAGTGTCTTCAAGTCCACTTGAGAAGTGATGGAATTACCAATGGATTTAACCAAAGTTTGATGAGAATACGCTTTAACTTCACTGGTTTCTAAACCATTTGAAAAACGATGAAGAACCAATCCCCATTTTCCAAAATGATTCATCAAAAAAGGAAGTGGGGTAGCAGCTAAATCCCCAATTGTTTTAATCCCAAAACGGTATAGTTTCTGTTTTGTGGCTCGTCCCACATACAGTAAATCTTCCACGGGCAAAGGATATACAATCTGATTCACATTCTCAGGGGTAATCACTGTAATCGCATTGGGTTTCTTATAATCTGATCCTAGTTTAGAATAAATCTTATTATCACTGACTCCGATAGAAACGGTAAGACCACATTCTTGTTGGATATCATCACTGATCTTTCTTGCTATCTCATAACCATTACCATATAAAGTCTTACACGAGGTGACATCTAACCAAGCTTCATCAATTCCAAATGGTTCAATACGATCCGTATAGCGTTGATAAATGTCCATGACTTTCTTAGAAAAACGCATATAAAGCGAGAAACGAGCTGGAAGAATCAACAGGTTAGGGCATTTTTGTTTTGCTTGCCACAAAGGTTCTCCAGTTTGAACACCATATTTTTTAGCTAAAGGATTTTTAGCTAAGATAATTCCATGACGCTTATCTTTATCTCCACCTACAGCCATGGGAACATAGCGTGTGTAAGGTTGATGAAGTTCTTCCACTGCAGCATAAAAATGATTCAAATCGCAATGCAATATAATTGTCTCTGACATCAAAACCACCTCCAAATCTCAACTTTAGTTTACTTGAATTAAATTCAAGTTTCAAGAGATAAACTTGAAAATAATTCAAGTTGTGTTACAATGTATCATAGAGGTAAACTATGTCATTAGGTCATCGTTTAAGACAATATCGAAAAGAAAAAAGCATGTCTCAGGAAGAACTTGCGGACATGTTAGGCTACAAGTCTTTTACTACAATTCAAAAATGGGAGAAAGATCAAGCTGTTCCACCCATTCATGTTTTAGAGCGTTTATCGCGTCTGTTTGATACAAGCATTAGTGACTTACTGGCCGAAACCAGCACACGAAGAAAAGTGCCCATCATTGGAGTTGTGGCTGGAGGAGCACCCATCACGGCTGTAGAAAACTGGATTGATGAGTATGAAGTAGAACTTCCAGACTTGCATCATGAGTATTTCTATTTACGCGTGGTTGGTGATTCTATGATTGAAGCACGAATTTATCCAGGAGATGACCTGTTTGTAAGAAAGCAAAGCAGTGTTAATCATGGTGAAATTGCGGTTGTGTTGATTGATCAAGAAGCGACCGTGAAGCGTATTTTGTTTAAAGGAGACAGCATTATTCTTAAACCTGAGAATTCTAAGTATGAGCCTGTCATTTATTCGTCTCAAGACATAGAATTAAAGAAAATTCAGATTTTAGGTAAAGTATTGCATAATCGAATCACATTTTAATTTAGAAAGAGGAGTGTTCAATGTTAACTTGGATTAATGAAGTCAATCAAAACACAGAACAATGGTTTTCACAAGGAATCATTAACTTTTTACTATCAACATTCATCATCTTAATCGTGATGATGATATTAATCAAAATTAAAAACAAGTATTTCAAACGAATGGTCATTAAGAATAAAATTGATCCAACCATGTCTAAATTTCTGGCACGTTTAGTCAGCACATCAGTTTATTTATTTGTTATTTTCATCATTGTATCGCAGATAAAGCCACTCAATCAATTCGCAGTTTCCTTACTTGCAGGGAGTGGTGTCGCTGTTTTAGTGATTGGGTTTGCAGCCCAAGAAGCGTTTTCAAATCTTATTGCGGGTGTGTTTCTTTCACTGTTTCGTCCTTTCTCTGTTGATAATTTGATTAGCATCCCATCCATTAATATAACGGGTCGTGTAGAAGACATCACTCTGCGTCATACCGTGATTCGAACCTTTGAGAACAATCGCATCATTGTCCCTAATAATGTCATTAATTCTTCAGTTATTGAAAATCGAGACATCATTGACAACAAAATTTGTAATTTTTTCCTTGTGGGAATTTCCTATGACAGTGACATTGATCTTGCTCGCTCAATTATGATCGAAGAAGCAGAGAAACATCCAAATCTTATTGATACACGTACTGACCAAGACAAGAAAGATAGTGTACCTCTGGTTAATGTGGTTGTTGCAAATCTAAATACCTCTAGTGTTGATATGCGTATGGCATTATGGACATCAGATGCTCCTAAGAGTTTTAAACTCATGGCAGATTTAAGAGAGAGCATTAAAAAACGCTTTGATCAACAAGGCATTGACATTGCGCTTCCTCATCAAACCATTATTGTTAAAAACAAAGAAAAATGATTTTAATACCATCGTTCAAGTTGATTTAAGGTATAATTAGGTACGTTAAATGGAGGCCACAATGTTTTTAAAAAAGATAGAAATTCAAGGGTTTAAATCATTTGCTGATAAGAAAATCATTAACTTTGATAGCAATATAACTGGTGTTGTTGGCCCTAATGGATGTGGAAAGAGTAATATTGCGGAAGCCATACGTTGGGTTTTGGGTGAGCAATCAACCAAATCACTGCGGTCAGAGACCATGAGTGATGTTATCTTTAATGGTAGTGCTAAACGCAAAATGGTTAATATTGCCTCAGTAACACTTGTTTTTGATAATTCACGACGTTCTCTCCCAATCGATTTTGATGAAGTGAGTGTGTCAAGAAAATACAACCGTCATTCATCAGTAGGGGAGTATTTCATCAATAATGCGCCAGTTCGGTTAAAAGATATTTTAGATCTTATTGCAGACAGTGGGATTGGAAAAGATTCATTAAGCATGATTTCTCAAGGCAATATTAGTTCATTTGCGGAATCTAAACCTATTGATCGTCGAAGTATTTTTGAAGAAGCTGCAGGGGTTGCTAAATACAAAAAAAGAAAGAATGAATCATTCTCAAAACTAACACGAACACAAGAAAACATCAGTCGGGTAAATGACATTGTTTTCGAATTAGAAAAACAAGTCAATCCGTTACGAAGAGCAGCTAAAAAAGCGCAAGTTTATGTTGAGAAGAAGACGCGCCTAGAAGCCATAGAAATCACTGTATTAGTGAAGCAAATTCAAAAACTAAGATCAGATATTGAGACATTTGAACAAGAACTGTTTGATTTAACGACGCAAACCACACTTAAATCTACGCATATTAGTGTTGAAGAAAATCATATTCAACAACTTAAAGGTCAGATCAACCTCATTGATCGTGAGATTGCACAACTTCAAGATGATTTGATGAAAGCCATTCATGAAATTCAAACTTTGGAGACAAGAAAGATTGAGTTGGACGAGAAACGCAAATACATTCTTGAAACGGGAAGTGATGAAGAAAAGCTTGAGCAGATTAAGCTGCTTCTTCATGATTCAAAGATTGAGTACGATGATCGTGTTTCACGTAAAGAGCAATTAATGAGTGAGATCAATGAAACATCGAGAATGATTCAAGAATTGAATCGTAATTGGGTTGATTTACAAGCCAACAGTGAATTAACAAAAAGCCGATTAAATCGTTTAGAAAACAAAGAAGTGATTCTTCAAAACACCATAGACAAACCTTTCATAGGATCTGTGGGTGTTAATGCGATTATTTCTGCTAAACATAGCTTGACTGGCATCATTGATGTCGTAAGCTCATGTATCGAAGTTAAATCAGGGTATGAAATTGCGATTAGTACTGCTTTGGGCGCAGCAAGCAACCACATTGTTACCAAAGATGATGAAGCAGCAAAGAATGCAATCAAGTTCTTAAAGCGTAATGAATCTGGCCGTGCTACTTTCATTCCTCTTAATGTATTAAAAAGATATTCGATTCATCAAGATCAAATGATTATTGCGAAAGCAACCGAAGGATTTCTTGGAGTTGCTTCGGATTTTGTTGAAGATAAAGTTGCAGATGGATTGTTAAGTGACTCCTTCTTGGGCAACACATTGGTTGTGGACTCCATTGATCATGCAAATCACTTATCAAAACTGCTACAACATAACGTAAAAATTGTCACTCTAGATGGTGATATCATTCATCGTGGTGGAAGCATGACGGGGGGTAAGAATCGAGATCATCATAGTCAAATCGAAGCGAAACATGAAATACAACTTGTAAGAGAAAACATCATAACGTTAAAAAATGAATTCACTTTAATCAGCAATCGATTTAATGAACACCAAATCAAACGTCAAAAACTAGAAGAAACATTATTGAATTTACGTTTATCAAATGCACAAATTGAACCTGTGATTGAAGCAAAACGAGCTAAGTATGAACGTTTACTTAACGAATATGATCAATTAAGCTCCAAAGATGAGACATTAAATGAGTCATTTGAAGAAACATTGATTACAAGTCTGAATCAACAATATTCCCATCGAGATGAAATCAGACAATTGATTGAATCGAAAAGAGAAAATAAAGTCAAACTCACGTTTGATCTTGAAAGAAAAGACAAGCATGTCTTGTCATTAAGAAGAGAATTTGTTGAAATCAGTTCTCAGGAAAAGAAGATTGAAATTGAACTCACACGAATGAAGACACAATTGGATGGATCACTCAACCGTTTATCAAGTGATTATTCAATGACATATGAATATGCATCAACTCAACCTATGGTAGATGAACTTGAGAATGCACAAGATGAAGTTGCAAAACTTCGTGCAGAAATTCAGTCTTTAGGAAACATCAATATGGATGCTCCTACAGAGTTTGAAGCTGTCAATGAGCGTTATGAGTTTTTGACAGACCAATTAGCGGAGTTGAATAAAGCTAAAAAACAACTTGAAGATTTGATTCATGAAATGGATCAGATTATGATTGAGCGTTTCTCACAAACTTTCAATGCGATTAATCAGCATCTTCCAGAAGTGTTCGCTTCCTTGTTTGGAGGCGGTAAAGCACGCCTGGTTTTAGAAGATCCAAACGATTTACTGAATACAGGCATTGATATCGACGTCGCTCCTCCAGGGAAAACCATTCAAAATATCCGCTTGTTTTCCGGTGGAGAGAAAAGTCTTATTGCAATCTCGGTGTTGTTTGCTATCTTAAAGACAAGACACGTCCCTTTATGTGTCTTTGATGAAGTGGAAGCAGCCCTTGACCAAGCCAATGTGGAGCGTTTTGCAAAATATCTTAAGAAATTTGCACAAGACACACAATTTATCGTCATTACACACCGACCTGGAACCATGGCCATGTGTGATAATCTGTATGGTGTTACGATGCCAGAAGATGGTGTAAGTGACATGTTACAAGTGAAACTATTGGATGCTATGACATTAGCTGAACCAAGTGGAGGTGTCGATGGCGTGGCTTGATAAACTAAAGGAAACCTTCTCGGTAAAAAAGGATAAAATCCATTATTTAGAAGGCTTGAAAAAGAGCAGAGAATATTTAAGTTCTCAATTAAACGAGATCTTCTTGAATGATCGAATCATGGATGACACATGGTTTGATGATATTTTATTTGCTTTAGTTTCATCTGATGTCAGTATCGAAACAGCTTCAAAAATCATTGAGCAGTATCGTAAGGAACTTAAAAAGAGTACGGTCATCTCTAATACCCAAGCTAAGGATGTTTTGATTCAAACCTTAATCGAGTTTTATGGCGAGACACCCATTGATGTCATGATGGCACTTGAAGGACCAACAGTTATTTTGATTGTTGGGGTTAATGGGGTAGGGAAAACGACATCGATTGCAAAACTTGCTAAGAAATACCAATCAGAAGGGTTAAACGTTGGTTTAGTTGCAGCGGATACCTTTAGGGCTGGTGCAATTGATCAACTAAGATTGTGGTCAGAAAAGGTTAAAGTTACTTTCTATCATGGTGATTATCATGAAGATCCTAGTTCTGTTTTAGTGGATGCTTTAAGACAAGCTAAATTAGATAACATTGATATTTTACTGTGTGACACGGCTGGTCGACTCACCAACAAAACGAATCTCATGAATGAATTATCAAAGATGTTCAGAGTCATGGATCGTGAGATTTCTGGTGCACCGCATGCCATTTGGTTGGTATTGGATGCCACCATTGGTCAAAACGGAATCAATCAAGCTAAGCAGTTTATTGAAGCAACAGAAGTAGGAGGCATTATTCTTACTAAAATGGATGGTAGTAGTAAAGGTGGGGCTGTATTATCCATTAAGGATACGTTAGGAATCAAAGTACTGTTTGTTGGTTTAGGTGAGAAGGAAGATGATTTAAAACCGTTTAATCCAGAAAGCTATTTTCTAAGTTTATTTGGTGATCATTATGATTGAAAAATCTGAAATCATTAACCTTTATCTTGACTGGTACGAGTCACTTCTAACTAAAAAGCAATTGGAGATTATGATATACTATTACCAAGAAGATTTATCCTACCGTGAAATTGCGGAAATTCTAAACATATCACATACCGCTGTTTATGATACAGTGTCAAAGGCAACAAAACGCCTACTTGATTATGAAAAGAAACTCAAAGCAGTTGAAACGGAACGTAAACTTCACCACTTGATTTCATCATTAAAATCACTTAATATCAATGAGGTCAATGAATTAATAATCACCATTATGAAAGAGGAAAACATATGACAAAAATCATTTCAGTAAACGCAGGTAGTTCATCCTTAAAATTCCAATTATTCAATATGCCATCAGAAGAAGTATTATGCAGTGGTATTTTTGAGCGTATTGGATTAGCTGATGGAATATTCCAAATTAAAGTAGACGGTAAGAAGGATGTTGTGAAACAACCATTTCCTACGCACAATGAAGCGGTTGACATGTTACTGCATGTTCTTATTGACAAAAAAATAGTAGATTCACTTGATGATATTACAGCAGTAGGCCATCGTGTTGTTCATGGTGGTGAATACTATAATCATTCCGTTCTTATTGATGCTGATGTGGAAGCGAAAATTGATGAACTATCAGATCTTGCTCCACTTCACAATCCTGCCAATTTAATAGGGTATCGCTCTTTTGCAAAAGCTTTACCTCATGCTAAGCATGTTGCCATTTTTGATACTGCATTCCACCAAACCATGCCAAAAGATGTTTATCTATATCCAATCCCAATGGAATACTACAAAGAATTCAAAGTTCGTCGCTATGGTTTCCATGGAACATCGCATTACTATGTTTCAAAACGTGTTGCAGAACTAATGGGTAAATCATTATCAACCCTTAACATTATCACTTGCCATTTGGGTAATGGTGCTTCCATTTGTGCAGTCGCACAAGGAAAATCTGTCAATACTTCTATGGGATTCACACCTTTAGCTGGAATCATGATGGGTACACGCTCTGGTGACATCGATCCTGCAATCTTGACTTACATCATGGATAAAACAGGCAAATCTGCTAAAGAAGTGGTTGATATTTTAAATAAAAAATCCGGTATGCTAGGTGTTTCTGAGTTCTCCTCAGATGCTCGTGATATTGAAAAAGCATTTTTGGAAGGTGAACCAACAGCCATCTTAACTCGTGAAATGTACGCAAATCGTATTGCTCATACCATTGGTAGTTACTTCGTTCAAATGGGTGGTGTAGATGCCATCGTGTTTACTGGTGGAGTAGGGGAAAATGATTTTGGTGTTCGTCATGATGTTACTTCCAAAGTTTCAAAAGCATTAGGAATTGAATTTGACACTGAACTCAACAATAAAGTCAGAGGTTCTGAAACACTCTTATCCAAATTCAACTCTAAGGTTCAAATTTGGTTAGTTCCAACTAATGAAGAATTAGTCATCGCTCAGGACACCTACAACATTATCAATGATTAAGTTTGCGGATCAATTTCTATCTGTTGTTAAAGATTATGAGACAATCATCGTTTTTCGTCACATTAATCCAGACAATGACGCCCTAGGTTCACAGTGGGCAACTGTGAGCTTTTTGCGTTTATTGTTTCCAAAGAAACAGATTTTAGGGGCTGGATTACATCAAATTGTCAAAGGAATTGATTATCCACCATCTGACCAAATTGAAGATTATCAGTTTACTAATGCATTAGGAATCATCTGTGATACAGCAAATCATGAGCGAGTTGATGATCAACGATTTTCCCAATGTAAATCCATTATTCGTATTGACCATCATCCAATTCATGATTTATTTGGTGATGTGTTATTGATCAACGAGCAATCATCCTCAACATGTGAAATCTTGGCGTTAATGTTTAAACACATTTACATTGACCCACTTCCAAAGCAAGTTGCGCAATACTTAATGGCTGGAATTTTAAGTGACACCATTATGTTTTCTATTCCAAGTGTTTCTTCAAAGACATTTCAAGCCGCCTCTTATCTTACACAATCAGAAATTAAACTATCTGATATTCATGCATCCTTGTTTCATTATTCAGAAGACGAGTTTGTTTTCATCAATGAGTTGCGATCCAATATAAAACGTAGTCCATGTGGTCTTGCCTATGTCGTGGTGAACCGTGCGATGTTGGAAAAGCACAACATGCATCCAAACAAGGCAAAAGAATACATCTTTGCACTTTCACAAGTCAAAGAGTTCAAAGTGTGGGCAATCTTCATTGAAATCGAAGTGGAAGGAAAGTCATTGTATAATGGAAGCTTACGATCTCAATCAGTAGTGGTGAATAATATTGCCAATCGTTTTAATGGCGGTGGGCATCCTTTAGCTGCTGCCGTTAAACACTTAACACTTTATCAAGTCACTGAATTAATTGAAGAATGTTGTCAAAAAATCATAAGTGAGGAAGTCAAATGAGTAAAAGAAAACCTAAGCAAATAATTAATGCAAGCAGTATTTTGAAAACAGGTCTTGTTGTTGGGTTCATTGGATTTGTTGTTGACTATGCTCTTTTACCTGCATGGAACATCCATAATCCTTTGTTTTGGATATTATTGGCCATTTTCATTACCTTAGCTACGATCATCTATCAATACTTTGCACGCTCACTTGTGCAATGGTCCAAATATGGTTATCTTACTTCACTGCTCATCATCGGATTTACCATCGTCATGGGAGTATTGAGTTCTGAGATGTTAAATGCTGCTTCTTATCAGCAGCAAATCACAATTAGTTCTAATCTGTCTTTTGATAATAGCTTTGAATCCATTGCTTTAAACAAAATTCCTGTTGTGGATAAATCTACCGCCATTAAACTTGGAGAAAAGCAAATTGGAACCATTCAATCATTGGGCTCTCAATTTTATGTGAATCCAAAATACACGATTGTTTCTCAAAGTAATGATTTGTATCGTTTAGCTAACCTTGAATATCGTGATTTCATTAAATGGTTGAATAATCGCAGTGAAGGGATTACATCCTTCGTTAAAGTCAACGTGTCTAATCCATCCGATGTTACACTAGTTAACTTAAGTGAGGGAATGAAGATTTTACCTGATGCACCTTTTAATGATAAATTAATGCGTTTTGCTCGATTTAACCATCGTGATAAAATCTTTGGAAGCTATGCTTTTGAAGTTGATGATCAAAATAAACCGTATTTTGTTGTATCGGTTCTAGAACCTGAAATTGGATTTTTTGGTGGATTAAGTGCACAAGGTGCAGTTATTGTTGATCCAGTGAGTAAGACAAGTGAATACTATGATATTGCTGATTTACCACAATGGGTAGATCATGTTCAACCCACTGAAATTGCATGGTCTCAAATTGACAATTGGGGCTATTACATCAATGGATTCTTTAATACTTTGTTCTCTCAAAAAGACATGATTCAAACAACAGATGGATATAATTATGTTTTATTGGATGATCAAATTCATGTTTATAGTGGGTTAACCTCAGTCGGTGCTGATCGTTCCATTGTAGGGTTTTCACTTATTAATTTAAGAACCAAAGAAGCCCGATTCTATCAATTGGGTGGAGCTGATGAATATGCAGCAATGAGTTCTGCTCAAGGTCAAGTGCAACATCTAGGATACATGGCTACTTTCCCAGTCTTGATTAATGTGGAAGGGATTCCTACTTACTTTATTGCACTTAAAGATCGAGAAGAGCTTGTTAAAATGTATGCAATGGTTGCGGTAACCAATTATGATGCTGTAGGCGTCGCTGAAAGTGTCAATCAAACTTATCAAGCATACATTCAAAGATTACTGGCATTAAACATGATTGATGTGGACATTCAACCAACCAATCAAAGGGAAATCACCCTTATTAGTAAAGACCTCATAGTGATGAATGGTGAGACGTATTTAGTTTTTCAAGATGAAAACAATGCCATTTACTCATTTAAGTTAAGTTTGAACTTGAAAGCCTTATTCATTGAGCCTCAAACATCTATTAAAATTACCTACAACGACTTAGATCAAGACGTCATCGAAGTACTATTTATTGAAATAATGGAGTAATATGATAAATCTGATCACACGCAGTACATATTCATTGATGAGTTCATCATTAAAAATCAATGATATTGTTTCTCATGCAAAGAAGGAACAATTAACATGTGTATCGCTTGTGGAAGAAAATCGTTTGTACTCCACACCACTGTTTCTAAAAGCATGTGAAGAATCTCAATTGAAACCCATCATTGGTTTAACACTCACTTGTGACTTCAATGATAAACATTTTAAAGCTTCATTTATTGCAAAGAATACACAAGGGTATTATGAATGTGCTCATTTATCAACACTTGCATCACAGCACAAAGATCTTCTTCACTCCAGTCACTATACTTCTTTGAAAAATGTGATTATCTTAGTGCATATTGATCATGCTTGGTTTGAAGAATCCATCATTCAAATGAACCATCAAATGGTACTCAATGCGATCAATGAATTGAAGTCAGTGTTTAAAACCGAGATAAAATTATTACTATCTCATTTTCACATCGAATTTTGGAAAACACGTAACCAATGGTTGATTGACAATTTTAGTTCATCCATTTCTTTTATTCCTTCGCTTCACATGGCTTATCTTGAAGTTAGTGATCAATTGGTTCTAAGTACAATGAAAGCCATTCAAAGTTCAAGGAAGGTGGATGATCCCATCAATGTAATCAATGGAGATACGTATTTAAGATCTCAAGATGAGTTAGCTTCTCTTTTCCCAATTCCATTGCATCAAGCACTCAGTGATTTAGTTGACTCGATTGAACCGATACAGCTTAGCTCAAAAACTTCACTACCAACCCCTCAATTGCCATTGAACGTCGCTTCTGATCATTATTTGCTTTCATTATGTCAAAAAGGTCTTGAAAAGCGTCGCAAAGGCATTATTGAACCGCATTATCAGAATCGATTAAATTACGAACTCGATATGATCTTAAAGATGGGATTTGAGAATTATTTCTTACTTATTTGGGACATCATTCGTTTTGCTCGCTCAGTAAATATTCCTGTTGGACCTGGAAGAGGAAGTGCAGCTGGATCGTTAGTTTCTTATTGCTTAGGAATAACGCATATTGATCCTATTGAATATGGTTTATTGTTTGAACGTTTCTTGAATCCTGAACGTATTTCAATGCCAGACATTGATATCGACTTCGCTGACAATCGTCGTGATGAAATCATCAACTACGTTTATGCAACCTATGGTGAACATCATGTTGCCCAAATTGTAACCTTTGGAACTTTTGGCCCTAAAATGGCTATAAGAGATGTTTCAAAGGCTTTTGACATTGATTTAAGAGAGATTGACACTTGGACTAAACTCATACCTAATGATCCTAGAACGACCTTAAAAAGCGCATTGAAGCAATCCAAGAGACTTCAAGAGATACATGATCATCATCCACGTTTTAAAACCATTTATGAAGTTGCGTTGAAGCTAGAAGGTTGCCCTCGACACATTTCTAAACATGCTGCAGGGGTGGTCATGTCTAGCACACCTTTGTATGAAGTATTGCCGTTAGTTAAAGTGGATGATGGGATGTTATCGACACAGTTTTCAATGGAGTATCTTGAACCTTTAGGATTAATAAAAATGGATTTCTTAGGATTAAGAAACTTAACCATCATTCAAGATACACTTGACTTGATGCATGAACCAATCAATTTGTATTCCATACCCATGGATGATATTGCCACCTATGAACTCATTTCAAGAGGGGAGACAACAGGGTTGTTTCAATTAGAATCTGAGGGTATGACCAGTTTAATCGTAAAGATGAAACCAACCTGCTTTGATGACATCGTTGCAACCATCGCCTTGTATCGACCAGGACCCATGGAAAACATCCCATTGTATTTAAAAGCACGAGAATCCCAACCTGATTTATCCTTTATGCCTTCACAAATTCATCCAATTGTGGAATCGACTCATGGTATCCTCATCTATCAAGAACAAATCTTGCAGACAGTTCAGGTTTTAGCAGGATTTTCATTAGGTAAAGCAGATATTCTTAGAAAAGCCATGGGCAAGAAAAATGAAGCCATATTAAACCAGCTTAAAGATGATTTTATTCAAGGATGTTTAAACAATCATTTATCGATGTCGCAATCGAATCAAATGTTTGATTTGATTCTACGTTTTGCTAATTATGGATTTAATAAATCTCATTCAGTCGCTTATGGTTTAATTTCCTATCAAATGGCCTATCTTAAAACTCATTACCCATTGCAGTTCTATACCGCTTTATTGAATGCTGTGATTGGATCAGAAACGAAGACCATTGAATATTTACAAAAAATCAAACAATTAGGCTTTAGTGTATTAGCAGTATCCATCAATGAATCAACTCAAAAATACACACTTCATCCTAAAGGAGTTCGTTTGCCTTTATCCATCATAAAAGGTTTAGGATCAGTTTCGCTCAATCAAATTTTAAATGAAAGAAACAATAGAGGGTCTTTTAAAGATTACTATGATGCACTTTCACGATTGAATTTGATTAAAATGAGTTCCAAGATGATTGAGAGTTTAATTTATGCAGGTGCACTTGATGAGTTTGATCATAATCGAGCAAATCTTCTCGCATCCATGGATGATGCCTTGAATTATGCTAACTTAATAAAAATTGAAGTGAACGGGCAACAAACCCTTGATCCAAGTATTCTAAGTCGACCACGTTACATGGAAGTTCCATATGATCATGCACAGTTTTTAGAGAAAGAAAAGCATTTAATCGGATTTTATGTTTCAGATCATCCCATAGTTAAAGTTAAACAACAACTTAATTTACTGAATCATCTTAACTCCATGAAAGATTATTATCGAGGTGTTGTGATGATCGATGCAATTAAGGTCATCAAGACAAAAAGAGGGGATGAGATGGCTTTTGTCAGTTGTGTGGATGAAGTTGGCAAGAGAGAAGGCATCTTATGGCCATCGGAGTATGATCGTTATCGATGGTTAAAGGAAAAAATGATGGTTATCATTGAAGGTCAAGTTGATTTAAAAGGTAGTTTTATCATAAAATTAATGCAAGAAATAAAATGAGGTTCAATCATGGCAAAAGTTCTGATTGTTGATGATGAAATCAACATTAGAGATGTAATCGTAGAATACATCAAAGAGTTTGGTTTTAATGCGGACACAGCAAGTAATGGTGAAGAAGCAGTTGCAAAGGCTCAGCAAACTTCCTATGATTTGATCATCATGGATTTAATGATGCCCGTTTTGGATGGCTTCAGTGCAACAAAGGCCATTAAAGTATTCTCCAATGTACCCATCATCATTCTATCAGCACGATTTGAAGAAGCAGACAAACTTTATTGCTTCGAACTTGGTGTTGATGATTACATCGTAAAACCATTTTCATTCAAAGAATTAGTGGCTCGAATGAAGAGTGTATTAAATCGTCATTCAATCAACGTTAATCGTGTAGAAACCATAGGGACACTTGTGATTGATTATGATGGTAAAACCATTAGTATTGATCAAGAACGCATTGTAGTGACCCCAAAAGAGTTTGAGCTCTTAGTCTACTTACTTCAACACAAAAACCAAGCGATCTCTCGTGAAATGCTTCTTGAAAAAGTATGGGATTATCATTTTATTGGAGGTGTACGAACAGTGGACACTCACATTAAGATGCTACGCAAGAACTTAAGACAATACAGAGATTTAATTGTGACTGTACGTGGTACAGGGTATAAACTTGAACACTAAGCAAAGAGGATTACTGGTGACCATATGGCAATCGCTCATGTTATTGACGATTGCCATTTTAGTCATGCTTTGGGTATTACAAATCGTTTTCTTAACGCCATATTATCGCAATATGAAAACCAATGATGTAAGAAGTGTTTCTACCAGTCTTGAACAAGCCTATCTTAATGAAACACTCAATGAAACACTTGTTCCTTTGGTTGTCAATAACAATGTCTGTATCAGTGTTTTTAAAGAAGGTACTCAAATTTTCTTTATGGATGCTTTAGGAGTTAATTGCATGCTCAATCGCTCTACTCCGATCGAACCTAATTTCATTGATAATCTAGTCCGTGATGTCCGCATTGTGACCGGTACAGAGCTGACTCGTACTTTCAATCCGATTGGTTATGAGCGAGAAATGCTCATTTTAGGTCGTAATGTGGTGATTAACAATGAAAACATTACCTTCTTGGTCAATTCTCCTTTAGATTCGACTGAATCAACGGTCGTCATATTAAGAGAGCAGTTTGTTTATGTGACCATTGCTGTGTTTGTATTGTCATCGTTAATGGCTTTTTGGATTGCTTCTTTACTATCACGACCGATTGTCAATATGGTTAAGAGTGCTAACACATTTGCAAGCATGGACTTTAAATTTGAATTTGAACCGACACCTTATCAAGAGTTCAATGAGCTTGCACAAGCACTTAACTTTGCGAAGGAACAGTTATTGAGTATTGATCAACTTCGTAAAGATATGATTGCTAACGTTTCTCATGACATTAAGACACCATTAACTACCATAAAAGCCTACACAGAGCTTCTTCAAGAATTCTCGAAAAACAACCCTCAAAAACGTAAAGAACACTTAGACATCATCTACAAGGAAGTGAATCATTTATCACTTCTTGTCAGTGATATGCTGTTATTAACTCAATACGATAGTCCAAATTTGATCATTAATCGTAGACCAGTGCATGTTAAATCATGGATTCAGTACATCGTATCTTTGTTTGAACATTCCATTCAAACCTTGGGTATTCATTTTGAAATCAATGTGGATGAAGCCTTAACCATCAATATCGATGAAATCAAAGTGGGTCAAGTGTTGTTTAACTTCATTAATAACGCCATCAACCATGTCGGAGAAGACAATAAAGTCATCATCAATGCTTACAAACGAAAAGGGAAGATTAGAGTTGAAGTTGAAGATCATGGAACTGGAATTCTTTCTGATGAATTACCAAATATATGGGATCGCTACTATCGTATTGATAAAAACTTTGCTCGTAACCAACAAGGCACAGGGTTAGGCTTGAGTATTGCTAAAAGCATTTGTGTGGCACATCAACTACGTTTTGGTGTCACTAGCACGCTTGGTCAAGGTTCAATCTTCTTCTTTGACTGTGAGGAAGAATAATGGATTACACACCTCATCACAAAATCCCTTTATTTCAAGATGATGCATTGTTTAAAATGAACACGGATACATCAGCTTTAATGAAATGCATGAAAATCAAAGAAGGGGACACCGTACTTGACATAGGAACCAATCATGGGGTTGTATTATTAGAAGCCAGTGTTTATGGACCATCATGGATGACTGGTATCGATATCAATCCATTAGGTATTGAGTTAGCTCATAAAAACATGCAACTTAATCACATCCACAACGTTTCACTATTATGTCAAGATGTATCTGAGACAAGATTTGATGGTAAGTTTGATGTAATTCTATCAAATCCACCATATTTTGACCCTGAACAACACACCATGTCTGAATCACATGCAATTCAAAATGCCAAGTTTTCAAAAAAACTTGATTTTGATGCTTTGCTGAAGGTTATTCAATCTGCCTTAAAACTTAAAGGTAGAGCATATGTTGTTTATCGCAGTTCAATGTTAGCGCAATGCTTTAGATCAGCTTATGAACATCAACTCAGTATTACTCAAATTCAATTGATTGACGACAAACGTCTTTCACACTATAAAACATGTGTGCTTACGCTTGCACATGGTTCTAATAAACCTTGTGAAGTACTCAAAGCATTAAGTTTATGAAAGGAGTCCTATGATTGGACCTATAGTTAATGCGATAGCCATAATTATTGCCTCATTGATAGGGCTATTGCTTCGGAAAATATTGAAACCTGAAATGCTTGAAAGCACCATGAGTGTGCTTGGTTTAGTTGTAATCGTCATTGGGTTTGATGGGGTAACTGTTGATATTACCCTAATCTATGTCATTTTAAGTTTAGTTTTAGGATTATGGTTAGGTGAATCCATTCATCTTGATGATAAAATCAAATTCTTTTTATCATCAAAACTTAAGTTTGACGATTCAGATGGTTCTTTCATTCATGGTTTTTTAACCGCAAGTGTTTTATTTGTGGTTGGAGCAATGGCCATCATCGGATCCATTGAAAGTGGAATCAATGGTAATCACATTATCGTCTATACTAAATCAACCCTCGATTTTGTGGCTGCAATGATGCTTTCCGCAACTTTAGGTATTGGAGTCTTGTTCTCTTTCATTCCTGTGCTACTCTACCAAGGACTGATCACCTGGTTTGCAGGTTCAATTTCCAGTTGGCTTAATGAAACAACACTTACCATCATTAGCAGTGTAGGGAACATTCTTGTGATTGCCTTGGGATTGAACATGTTGAAACTGACGAAGTACAAGATGCTCAATTTGATACCAGCGATTGTCATCTCTATAATTATCGCTCAATTACTTAATCACTTCTAAATAAAGCTTATTGATAGCCTTACAAAAAGAATTCGGTTTGATAGCCTAACTTTGCGATATAGTGTTGATACTTTAAGGCTTTTATGCTAAAATCCTTATG
>DAIDML010000143.1 GCA_027449005.1 Erysipelotrichaceae bacterium
GCTCGCAATGGCATTGCCACTAAAAGGTTGAACACTAACCTCTTTAACACCTTCCAACACTTTTGTTAACTTGAGTGCTGAACTTGATTCAACAAGTGGTTGAGGGTTCACTCGACAATCATGATGTCCAATAACCCATAATGAATCATCTTCTTTCAACACATAAACCAGATTGGATTCATTCCCCCAAATCGATTTCACATTATTCAAGACTTTGGATATTTCATCTTTTTCTTCATACGGTTCTTTTGAGAACACGCGTACACTCCCCCACTCCCAAAGTATGCCATCTTTCTTCAACACAATGGTCGTATTCCACGTCGAAATTACGTTTTTCACATCACTCATGATTGGAATGGGTTTATTCACATAACTTGCTCCAAATGAGCCTAGACCATACAGTGTTTGCTTGTTGGTGATAAAGAACGTTGTTCTTGGTCCTAGGACGATATCATCAATTAAGTCAGGTAATTCAAAAGAGGGTGTCAAAAACTGACATCCTGAAAGTAGACAACATAGTACGATGATGGTTAATCTTTTCATACAATTCTCCCCCGAGTTAACACTATTCTATCATAAGAAAATCTTGGTAATCATCCTTTTTTGAAACATGCTCATTATTTCATGCTTAAACATACTTGACTAAATTCTTTGATTTTCAAAGGAAGTAACCGTTTACATCACATAACTTTCACAATTTCATCGTTTTTTCACGCATAAAGTTCTTGATTTCGTGTTTCTTCAGGAGTAAAGTGTAACTTAATTTGATGCTCAAAGTTTGAACTTCAAAGTAAATACCAAAGGAGAAACAGAATATGTTTGAACAAGTTAAAAAAGTCCTCGTGGATGCTGTCCACATTGATGATGCATTGGTGGTTGCAAGTGCAACACTGAAAGATGATCTAGGCATTGACTCCTTAGCTGCAGTTGAACTCGCGCTTGAACTTGAAACTTCATTTGATGTTCGTATCGAAGACGCTGAGCTTGCGAAACTGGTCACTGTACAAGATGTTGTCGACCTCGTTTCAACAAAATTAAACTAAGGGTGGTCTCACCCTTAGTCTTTTTTATAAGGAAAGAGACCCTATGATGAAAGACAAACAAACTTTAAAAACAATCATTGAACTCTTCGAATCAAGTGAAGTTGCTAAGATGGAGCTTGAACTTGAAGGATTTAAAATAAAACTTGAGAAAGCACAGCCTGTGATGATGATGTCACAAGTGCAGCCTCTCACACCATCCAGTGTGCCTAACCCAGTGAATGAAACTACACCATTACCCCACACTCCAATCGTCAATGAGCCTTCATACAAAGAAATCAAAGCACCCCTTGTAGGAACCTTCTATCATGCCTCTTCCCCTACATCAGATCCTTTCTTTAAAGTAGGCGATGCCATTAAGTCAGGGCAAGTTATTGGTGTCATTGAAGCCATGAAAGTCATGAATGAAGTGACCTCACCCTACGATGGCATTGTGGTAGAGTGTTGTGCTCCTAACAACACTTCCGTTGCTTTCAATCAGGTTCTACTTAAGGTTCAACCTCATGATTAAAAAAATGTTGATCGCCAACCGTGGTGAAATTGCGGTACGCATTATGCGTACCTGCAAAGAAATGAACATCACCACGGTCGCCATTTATTCCAGTGCGGATGAAGAAAGTTATCATGTGAAGTTTGCGGATGAAGCGATATGCGTGGGTGACGCTCATGCTTCATCATCGTATCTGCACATGAACAACATCATCATGGCTGCTCTTAACAGTGGGTG
>DAIDML010000144.1 GCA_027449005.1 Erysipelotrichaceae bacterium
TTTGCTTACGTTCCTGATGAGCTTGGATACGCTGTTCCTTCTCATCATCGACAGGCTCATCTATCACCACAAGGTCATCACGCTCTCTTAATGAGCTTGACCCCTCTTCTAAGGTTAACACAGCCGTGGATACTTTATCAATGAAGTAGCGGTCATGAGACACAAAGAGGATGGTTCCTGTATACGATAATAACGCTTCTTCTAAGGCTTCTTTAGCAGGAATATCCAAGTGATTGGTTGGTTCATCCAATACAAGAAAGTTAGCTCGCTTCAACATCATTTTAGCCAAAGACAATCTGACTCGCTCTCCTCCTGAACATGCACTGACGGATTTGAAGACATCGTCTTGAGTGAATAGAAACTGAGCCAATACACTGCGAATCTGATGATGGTCTAACTGCGGGTATTCATCCCATAGTTCTTCAATGACCAGTTTACTGCTATTAAGTTGAGCATGGTTTTGATCAAAGTAAGCCCAATGGATTTGATGACCAAAGATGAACTCTCCTCCTAAGGAAGGAATCTCTCCCACAATAGTTTTTTAACAGGGTGCTTTTCCCTACCCCATTCTTACCTAGCACCGCAACACGTTGACCTCTTCGAAGCGTTAAATCTAAGGTTTGAATGCTTTGATCATAGCCAATGGATAAATCTGAAAGGATCAACACTTCTTTCCCTCCTTTAATATAAGGATTGAAAGAAAACTTGATGTTTTTGCTGCCTTTAGAAGGTGCCTCGATACGATCCATACGTTCAAGGTATTTAATCTTTGATTGTGCAAATGCAGCTTTGGATCGCTTATAGCGAAACTTTTCAATGAGGGCTTCTAAACGTTCAATGTCTTTTTGTTGACGATGGTACGCACTTTGCATCTTCTCAAGCATTTTTAGTTTAGCTTTTTGATAAGATGAATAATTCCCTTTGAAGGAAGTGGCTTTCTCATATTCGATTTCAACGATGTCAGTCGCCACTTTGTCTATGAAACGACGATCATGAGAGACAAAAAGAATCGTCTTTGGATACGTGATTAAAAAGCCTTCCAGCCATTCAATCATTTCTATATCAAGATGGTTTGTGGGTTCATCTAAAATCAAGACATCAGGATATGAAAGCAAAAGACTTGCGAGCGCAAGGCGAGTTTTTTGTCCTTGAGAAAACGTATGAATGGATTGAGATAACACTTCTTTAGAAAATCCCATTTTTGTCAACATGGTTTCCATCGTGCTTTGGATATGATATCCTCCCATGTCTTCAAACTCATGTAGAAGGTTGGAAAGTTTATTTAACAGTTTTTCATCTTCAGGATGAAGGGAAACTTGTTGATGAAGGGAGGTGAGTTGCTTTTCCAATGCCACTACTTTTGCCATGGCTTGTTCAAAGACGTCTTGAACACTCAACTCTTCGTTTTCAAAAGCATGTTGTTTTAAGGACTTAAGGGATATCTTGCCACCATAAAACACATCTCCTTCATCAGGTGTTATTTCCTTGGAAATGATGTTTAAAAGTGTGGTCTTTCCACTCCCATTGAGTCCTATAATGGCGACCTTTTCTTTTTCATTGATTGTTAAAGAAACATCACTGAGGATGTTTTTTGAAGGATATGACTTTGAAATGTGACTTAATGTAATAATCATAATTTAGGGTAACAGCAAGTAATTTGCAAATCCTCTAGCGATTTGTTTCGCATAAGTTGGGTATTCTGTGATCCAAGCTTGAGCTGATGGTTCATGGGTGAGATGAATGACTTCAATCACAAGCGCATGCACACCTCTAATGTTTTGATAAGAGAATGTAGCATTGCGTGATTGTGCAAACTCAGAAAATT
>DAIDML010000145.1 GCA_027449005.1 Erysipelotrichaceae bacterium
TGATGACACTTAAAAGTAAGGAAATGTAAGTATAATCAATGCGTGGTGGAAAATCAAAGAAACCACGTGGTAAATCCATGTCAATGGTAAATGCTTCGTATGGATTAAGGTATTGATTGAATGTTCCGCTGATGGAATTGGAAGTGATGGTCAGTTGAGGTACCACAGAAGTACTGTTGGATGACATTCCTGCATAAAAGCGAGGCGTTAATCCAATGATGCTTTTTTCGAACTCGATGTTGAAAGTGACTTTTTCAGTTGGGACTTCCCACTCACTTCCAATGAAATTGAGATACAAGCGTTGTCGACCATCCAAACGTAAATCTCGAGTGTTCATTGTATAAGAGTAAACATAGGTTTGAGGGCCATTCACATAAATGCCTTCTTCCCCAAGCTTTAAAGTGACACCTTGACGGTAACGTTCGATGAGTCCTGGAGTATTAAGAATTTGAATATTAGTTAGAGGAAAAAGGTATTCTCTCACCTCAGTGTTTCCATCAAGTTCCCATCGCATTTGATAGGCTTGAGGAATATTCACAAAGAGTCCATAGTAAGGAGATGAAAAGGTCACATTGAGTGTATGTTTAAAATCATACTGACCATTTTCCTTGACTAGGACATCAATGTGATGGTTATTAACGATGATGTCTTGATTGGCATGAAGTGGAGATATCCACAGAAACAACCAAATCAAAGACATTAAGACGATTTTCTTCTTCATTTTGACTAGTTAACCTTCTTTTTCTGAGTCCAAGTGATGATTAAATCAAAGAGCACACTAATAATTGAACCGATTAGAATAATGTAAATGTACATGAGAGATCCAGTTAATGAGGCAAAAGCATTGGATCGTTGTGAGAAGTAAAATAAGTAAAGGCCACATGCATTCAGAAAAGTCACTAAGAAGAGAGCTAATCCTAAACGACGTTGGGTTTTGATGAGACCAAAAATGACTAAAGAAGCATATAGCGCGAATGGAACAAGTTCCAATATGGTGGTTAGTTCACGCTCATAGCCAAGTAAGACGAAGTTTCCCACAAGAAACACAACTAAAGAAATAATCAATGCCCCCAAAGCGACCCAAAGCGCATTCTTTTTATTAAATAGTTGGCTCATATTGCTCCTATTGAACAAAGAAAGGGCGTCCCCTTTCTTAGAATTGCACCTTCACATTTTGACGTTGACTTGGATCTTCAACCTCAAAGAGTGGTTTGCGTGTAAATTTGAATATTCCCGCGATAATATTGTTTGGGAATGTTTCGATGGTGGTGTTGTATTGACGAGTGGTACCATTATAAAACTTACGAGACTGCGCAATGTCATCTTCGATAAGTTTTAACTGGCTTTGAAGATCAAGGAACTGTTGGTTTGCTTTTAAATCTGGATAAGCTTCAGATAAAGCAAATAGACGGGAGAGTACTCCACTGAATTCACCTTCAGCTTTCATCTTATCTTCAGGGGAAGAAGCATTCACAGCCATGTTACGGGCTTGAATGACTTTTTCTAATGTTTCTTGTTCATGTTTGGTATAGCCTTTGACGGTTTCAACTAAATTTGGAATTAAATCATAGCGCTTCATCATGAAGACATCCATGGTTGAGAATGCTTCTTCTACACGGTTTCGTAGTGATACAAAACTGTTGTATGAATTAGCAAAGAAAAGTCCAATGACAATGATGACACCTAAACCAATTAGGAACTCCATAGATAATACCTCTCTTTTTATGTATTATATCACTGTTTTTATGCAAGTATGTTAAAGAGGAGTGAAAGTTGCATCATTTGTGATATAATGTGCATGCAAACGGGGATGTCATGGTTTCGACAGGTCGTTGTTTGATTCAAAGGGCAGTGGTGTGGCTACCTAAAGGCCAACAAAAATATCTGGAAACAGACTTTCTTTCGCTGCTTAATTAGCTAAATACTGCTATCAGCGTGCACCTTATGGGTTGGTCTTTGGCTCATAAACGTGTATCACAAACAAAGAATAAGGTTCACAAGTTGACTCTACGCGTGTTCCCGACAATCCCATTGAGTCAATCATCTCTTGCTTGTCATGTCCTTAAGAGGTGATTAATAGCGATATGACTAAACTGTAGAACTTTGAATGTGAGACACTTCTTGGACAGGAGTTCGACTCTCCTCATCTCCACCAAAATGCAAA
>DAIDML010000146.1 GCA_027449005.1 Erysipelotrichaceae bacterium
TATGTGTTCATAAGTTCCTCAATAATACTTGTATTATATAAGTCTTGGACCAAAATGTAAACAATGAAATAAATGTAAAGGATTTCATAATACTTGTTTTAGATTTACACCAAGTAGATTGAAACAATTTAACACATTGAACTCATTCATTCCCATCATTGTAAATAGCAGGATATTTGCACAGGCCAAAGCGTCAGAGAGAGCATCATGATGGTTCAAAGGAAACCCTAAGGTTTCTGATACCGTGTTCAGTTTATAGTTAATCAACCCTTCAAAAGCACGACGAGATAATTGCACAGTACATCCATAAATCAGTGGTGGTACTTCACAATGATAGTATGATATAAGTGACTTTAAAATCCCAATATCAAATTCAGCATTATGGGCAATCAACAATGTGTCTTTTAGATAGGGTAAGATCTGAGGATAGATGACATTGAAACTTGGTGCTAAAGCAACCGTGGATGGAGTGATGCTGTGAATACGAATGTTTGCAGCGTCAAAAGCATCATACGGGGATGGTGGCTTTAAATACCATGACTTTCTGAAAATCTCTACTCCATCTTCAAACACCACAATCCCTAATGCACAAGCACTTAAAGGATATCTGTTGGCAGTTTCAAAATCCAAGGCCATAAATCGATTCATACAGGCATTCCTATCATTTTGAATCATTGTAACATAAAAAAAGACGTATTCGTCTTTTTCATCCGCCACCCGCTTGGACATTCCCCATTCCTTCACGTTCACTTCCGCTTTCTATTCTACATGATATTAATCTAATTGTCACACATATTTTGACATATTGTCATTGACATTTTTTGTCAATTTATGTCAAACTTCTTTTATTGAGGTGTACTATGTTCTTTCATGAGAAATTTTCTTATTTGTATCGTTTACTGAACTTGAATCATAAATTGGTTTCAAAACATTGTGGTTATGATGTTTCTTTACTAAGTCGCTGGAAAAACGGTAATCGACTACCTTCCGCAAAAAATGGACAATACAAAGAATTAGCTCGTTATTTTCTTTCTGCTATTAAAACACAGGTCCAACGCGATGAGATCAACATGATCATTGCCGGGCATCGTGCTGTAGCAACGCACTTAAGTGATGAACTAGATATCTTTGAAGATTGGCTCATGGTTTCGAACACAAAACCTCAGATCCCACTCATGAATTACACGAACACATCAGAATCACTTTCTCAACTGCGGTTGATTATGAGCAATCAAGATGAGCTAACCATGCAAAAGAAAATGTCATTGGACACTGATACTCGAACTGATGTTTATATCTATAAAACAAATCAGGGGAAAAGAGATGCTGTTCTGTATTTTTTAAGTACCGCACTAGAACTTCATACCCCTCACGATTTATATATCTTTTCTGATGAAGAACAAGAATGGTGGTTAGAAGATCCAAACTTTCCATATCTATGGGCCAATTATTTAAAGGGTTTGACATTGAAAGGACATCGGATTTCGGTGATTTTTTTAATCACCAGACCAAGCGAACTGTATGTGGGTGTACTTAATACATGGTTACCACTTATGTTTTTAGGTAAAGTGAATGCTTTCTATTCTCCGCATTACACCACACCGAGTGTAAAATCTACTACCTTCATCATCAAAGATACTCTAGCGTATGTTTCACTCAGTTCACAACATTCTGAGTTTGAAAAAATAGGTTATTTACATTTTGACTTGCCTTCAATATACATGCAATCAGCTTTATTTTTTGGACGCATGACCCATTGTCGATCCCTTGTTACGATCTACTCACTAGAAACGCAAATCAGCCTACTTGAAAGGATGTTGTTGACTGAAACCACGGATTATCGTATGAAGATGTTGAATCACTTCCCTAGTCCCTTCTTTCTTCCACTAAGTGTGTTTGAAAGATATGCTCAAAGTTTACCTTC
>DAIDML010000147.1 GCA_027449005.1 Erysipelotrichaceae bacterium
ATATGATGAAGAAGAAATTGGTGCATTTATTCCACCTGAACTTCGAAAAATCTCACTTCGTTACAATGAACCATTAGACGAAGATCGCGAGATGCTGATCAGTGAAGCTGCGTAACAATTGATAAACTGAGTGCACTGCACTCAGTTTTTTCTTATGGTATAATACTCACGAGGTTATGTATGAAAAAAGTGTTTGTTGGTTTATCAGGTGGTGTTGACTCCGCAGTTGCTGCTTATCTTCTCATTCAACAAGGTTATCATGTGGAATGTGGATTTATGCGTAACTGGGATGCAAGTGTCAATTCAGACATTGCAGGCAACCCAACCATTAATGATGATTTGTGTCCACAAGAAGTGGATTACATGGATGCTCTCAATGTTGCAAAGAAACTTGACGTACCTTTGCATCGTGTTGATTTTGTGGCTGAATATTGGAATGAAGTATTCAGTGTTTTTGTTGAACAAACTAAACGGGGATTAACCCCCAATCCTGATATCTTGTGCAACAAACACATTAAGTTTCATGCGTTTGTGGATTATGCCAAAAAGAATGGATTTGATTATGTCGCTACAGGACATTATGCACGTATTGTGAATATTAATGGTGAACCATGTTTGTCTAAAGCCATTGATCATAATAAAGATCAAACCTATTTCTTGGTTCAAATACCTAAAGATGTGTTAAGCATGACGTTGTTTCCCTTAGGGGAATTAACGAAAGATCAAGTGAGAAAAATTGCACTTGAACAAGATTTCGTTGTTGCGAAGAAGAAAGATTCTACAGGAATCTGTTTTATTGGTGAACGTCATTTTAAAGAATTTATGAGCAATTACATTCCTAAAAATCCAGGGCAAATCATTGATATTGAATCAAAGAAAGTGTTAGGGAATCATTTAGGAGTCATGTTTTATACCTTGGGTCAACGTAAAGGATTAAACATTGGTGGTGATCGTGGACCATGGTTTGTGGTTTGGAAGCATTTGAAGTCAAATAGACTGATTGTGGCACAAGAACATCACCCATTACTTAAACCAACCTCTGCTAGCATCAATCGAGTCAACGTGCTTAAGAATAATTTATCATTTCCATTGGAATGTCATGCGAAATTCAGATACCGTCAAGTTGACCAGTCAGTCATGCTTGATTGGAAAGAGGACATGCTAATTGCTCATTTCCCACAAGGAATTAAAGCGGTAACTCCAGGACAAGAAGCTGTCTTTTATCTTAATGACCTTTGTATTGGGGGAGGTCAGATTGATGAAATATTCATTGAATCAAAACCATTAAGAGAATGGGTGGAAAGGGAAGTTGATGATCAAATTTAACACATTGTTTGAGCAGTCTATTCCATTTAGGTGGCAACAAGCCCTCTTAGCAGTTGGGATATACTTTATAGGATATCTATTTATTATTCCAGAAATCACAGGATTGGTGTTTGTGCTTGGATTAATCAATGAAAATACAGTGTATCTTTTTAATGGAGGTCTGATTGGTATTTTACTGGTATTAATCATTTTTACCATGCATACTTTATCGCAAGAAAACACAGAACAATGGCGAAGAACGAAGCAAATTCAAGAAATATTAAGACACATGCTTTATTTATACTTAACATTATTGGCTGTCAATTTCTTGTTAGGGTTTGTTACAGAGCAGTTAACCAGCGAAAATCAAGCGGTCATTATGGAAGCATTTAAACAAGCCCCACTCTACATTGTGTTTGTGGCGGTTGTTTTTGCTCCTATTGTAGAAGAAATTCTGTTTCGTGGCATCATTTATCGCTCACTTCGCTACTTCAAACTAAAATGGATTGCTGTTTTGGTTTCCAGTGTTTCCTTTGGTCTCATTCATGTGTATGACTCATGGTTCAATGCCCGATATGAGGATCTTTGGTTCATCTTTGTCTATATGGCGATAGGTTTGTTTTTAACGCTCATTTACGAAAAAAGTGGGGATATTCTTTCTCCAATTCTACTACATATGTTATATAACGCGGTTGCGGTTTTAGCCCTATTCTTGATATGAAATGTGATGTTCAAGTCAAACGAATCGTTTATAACACAAATCATGGGTATGTGGTGTTTATTGGAACCCTTGTTGGGCAAAATCAAGACATTTATTGTGTCGGTAATGCAACCCAAATCATTAAAGATCATGTTTATGAATGTGAAGGAGATTATGTTGAGCATCCAACTTATGGGATGCAATTTGCCTTTACAAGCATCAAAGAAAGTGATCATGTATCTCGTTCTCAAGCCATTTATGCATTAAGACACTTAAGTGAAAAATCATTAACCTACAATGAGATCAATCAATTGATTGATGATTTTGGTGTAGATATCATCAGAACGTTAAGTCAAAACAATGATATTGATCATGAAATGTATTCATCACTCAGTAAAAAGATGAGAAAGAAAATAAGTCATGTATTAGACATGATTCAAAAGCAAGATTCCACTGAAAGCATCACAGATGTCTTACTCATGAGTGGAATCTCATCAACCATGATAGGTCACATCTTAGCAACCTTTAAAGATGAAGCAACACGCATCATTGCTTCAGATCCTTATGAACTGTGTCGAATTGATGGGATAGGGTTTAAAACAGCTGATAAAGTTGCTCAGTGGTTTCATGTTCAAATCGATGATATCAGACGTGAAAGTGCTCGTTTGTATGATGTGGTATCACAGTTAACGTTTTCAACAGGAGACACCTACACGCATGTAAACCAAGTTAAAACAGTTTTTGAGACGTATCAACCTACCCATTCTTTTGATGAATGCATTGACTTTGCTTTTATGAAACAAACACTCTTTATCGAAGATGATCGACTTTATCCCTATCAATACTTTATGGCTGAAAAAGAGATTGCATCTTTTTTCCAAGACCAAAATCCCAAGCCAGTCAAAATCAATGATTTGGATGCAACTTTGAATGAAGTTGAACACTCCATGGGTTTGACTCTTGATGAATCCCAAATTGAAGCCATTAAGACATTTGTTTCACAAGGCCATATGGTGCTAAGTGGGGGACCAGGAACAGGGAAAACAACGATTGTTAAAGCGGTGTTACAAGTGATTGAAAAAGGAGATAATCCAAAAGTCATTCAGCTATGTGCACCAACAGGAAGAGCAGCCAAACGTTTGAGTCAACTCACGTCTTATCCTGCATCAACACTGCATTCATTGCTTCAATGGAATAAGGAATCCAATACCTTTGCTCGTAACGAAGTTAATCCACTCCTTGTGGATATTTTGATTATTGATGAGATGTCCATGATTGATGTTGTGTTGTTTGCTCATACACTTAAGGCATGTCCACCCCATGTCAAACTATTGCTGATTGGAGATCCTAATCAGCTTCCATCCGTATCGCCAGGTAATGTTCTGCTTGATATTATGGAATCTTCTTGTGTTCACTCAGTGTCTTTAGCTTACATTTATCGGCAAAAAAGTGAATCTGATATTTTAAGATTAGCCCATTCCATGTTGAAACATCAATGGCTTGATGATTTAAAACATGATGTTAAGTTGATTGAATCCTCACCTAAGCATGTTCGAGAACATGTGATTCATTTGATCTCTAAAGCATTGGATAAAGGGTATCGAATTGAAGATATTCAAGTCCTTTCGCCTATGTACAAAGGAGTTGCGGGAGTTGATGCCCTTAATCATGTGTGTCAGAAAGTTTTTAATCCACCCAGTGAAGATAAACGTGAAGTGGTTCTTCATGGAAAGATTTTCAGGGAATTTGATAAAGTGCTTCAACTTAAGAACCGTCCTGATGATCATGTGTATAACGGAGACATCGGAATTTTAGTGGATGTCATTCATCCACATGAATCAGACAATCATGAACTAACCTTAGTGGTTGATTATGATGGTCACTTTGTGGAATACCAGAAAGATTTTCTTTTACAACTTACCCATGCCTATGCTTTGAGTGTTCACAAAGCGCAGGGTAGTGAGTATCCTATTGTTTTACTTGTCGCAGTGAATGATTACGCCTCTATGCTTCAATCACGACTTTATTACACAGGCATCACTCGAGCCGCAAACTCGCTTATCTGTGTTGGAGAGAAGTCAGCATTTGAGCGAGCCGCAAAACAAGAGTCACAAATCATCCGT
>DAIDML010000148.1 GCA_027449005.1 Erysipelotrichaceae bacterium
TTTAGTTGGTCCTTCAGGATTCACCTTACGGAAATCTTGAATGGAATAAGGACTTCCTAAATCTCCTTTACGCGCCACCACCCCAATCGGATGAATTGGTAGTAAGTAGACGATATCCACCCCTAAGGAGGCAATTCGTTCTAAGTCTTGAGTCACACTATGAAGAGTGCCCTCTTGGCTGTAGTTACGAGGATAAACTTGATAAATCGTTTGATGTGAAAGTGATTTTTTTGTCTCGACTGCCATTATTTTGTAATAACCCAAGATGTTTCTTTGTCAAAGAAATGAAGTTTAGTCATTTCCATGGATAGAGGAATCACAGTATGAGCTTTCACATCGACGCGTGCTGAAACCTTAGCTAAAATCTTTTGACCTGCAAACTGACCATGAAGAATGAATTCATGACCAAGAAGTTCCGCAACTTCTACTTCAAAGTTAAATGGCGTATCTGGGAAGGTTTGAGCTACGATGCCTTCGTAATGAATGTCTTCAGGACGAATGCCTAAGACCACTTCTTTACCATCATAGGATTTAAGATCTGAATGATACATCTCTGGCACCCCAAAGGATTTGCCATTGACTTCAAAACGACCTTGTTTATAGACACCATGAATGAAGTTCATGGCTGGAGCACCAATGAAATTAGCGACAAACATGTTAACTGGTTTATTGTACACTTCTTTTGGTGACCCAATTTGTTGGATATAGCCATCTTTCATGATGACGATACGATCCGCCATGGTCATCGCTTCAGTTTGGTCATGGGTAACGTAAATGGTGGTTGCGCCAATACGTTCATGAAGTTTAATGATTTCAGAACGCATGTTGACGCGTAGTTTCGCATCAAGGTTGGATAAAGGTTCATCCATGAGGAACACTTTCGCATTACGAACAATTGCACGACCTAACGCAACACGTTGACGTTGACCCCCGGATAATGCTTTTGGTTTACGATCCAAATAGTTTTCAATTTCAAGAATCTTCGCAGCATCTTTAACACGTTTGTCGATTTCTTGTTTAGGCATTTTACGTAGTTTTAAACCAAAAGCCATGTTGTCATAAACAGACATGTGAGGGTAAAGCGCATAGGATTGAAACACCATTGCGATGTCACGATCTTTAGGCTGAACGTTGTTCATGCGTTTGCCATCAATCACCAAATCTCCCCTGGTGATTTCTTCAAGACCAGCCACCATACGAAGAGTTGTGGATTTACCACATCCTGAAGGACCAACTAAAACGATAAACTCTTTATCACTGATGTCAAGATTGAAATCAAACACCGCTTGGACGTTGTTGTCGTAGATCTTATTGATATTCTTTAATGATAGATTTGCCATAAGTAATCTCCTTTGAATCTATTATAACGCTTACACAAGTCACATTTTTGTGCATTGTGCACAAAAAAGATAACCGTTAGGTTATCTTAGTTGTTCATAAGCAAAATACAAGGTTAAGAGGAGTCCATAAGGATGAATTCTCACATCAATACCACTGTGTTCAATGACTTTATTCAAGCGATAATTGAAGGTATTGCGATGCACATACAAGGCCTCAGACGCCAGTATCGCATTACCATGATAATCCAGATACGTCTTCAGTGTTAAACGATCATCATGATCTAAAGCATCCATCTTCAGTTTCAAGGCATCAATAAGATGATGTTGTGAATGTTTAAGTTCATGTAGAAACAACTGATACAAATGCACCCATTGATGATCATACACTTCCCCTGCACTCATGACCCCTGCCTTCAGCACTGCATCATAAGCATATCCAATAACCATCCTTAAATGTAATCCTTGGCTTTGTAAGGTCGCAAACAAGGAAGTCAATAAATCCAACGCACTGATGTCCGCAATCACACACAAATGATGAGCATCCAAACGATCACACACATCCTCATCAAAGAGGGTGTATGTCGCTTTGATCATCTCATCCAAGTGATGAGAATGAGGAGAACTCACCCAAGCGCACATCATGGCTTAACACGTCCAATCACATACCCACGAGCACCTAGTCTAAAGGTTCCATCATCATTGTAGGTAAAGTCTCCATAAGAAGAAACGATGTCAATGTTACTTAAACGACCTTCACGGTCTTCTCCACTGATAGGACCATTATAGACGTTAACTAACACTACCATTTGCTCATCGTCACTGGTGCGGGTATATGCCACTAGTGAGGAGTTAAAGACACTGAACACTTCAGTGCTTCCATGACGAAGCGCACTGGAGTTGTGTCTTAAGTTGATTAAACGACGATAATGATTGAGTAGACTGTTAGGATCTTGATCTTGTTCTTCTACGGTTGGGGTATCCCAATTGTATTCCCACTGTGTCCAATACGCCACTTCAGAAGAAATGGAATTGTTCCAACGCATAGGTTCACGAATTCGCTCATCTGGTTTAATCCCTCTCATCCCTAATTCTTCACCATAGTAAATGAAAGGAACCCCTTCTTGAGTAAGAAGGAAAACAGAAGCTAAACGCATTTTATCCCAATCAAA
>DAIDML010000149.1 GCA_027449005.1 Erysipelotrichaceae bacterium
ACCAAGCTGGTAAAGCCTATGCTTGGTGGCAAAATGACATGCCTTCAGGTTTTGGTATGGAAACGTTAGGTCCTGTCTACGAATTATTCGCAAAAGGTGAAATCACTAAAGAGCAATTCGTGACACAAATCACATCATTAATCGAAGGTCTTAAGTAAGACCAAGGAGGACTCATTACTGAGTCCTTTTTTTTTATGTTAAAATAGTTCTATGAAAAAAAGTGCCTTTCCATGTTTAGGTTATATGCTTGAACTTATTGGTGATGAAAATCACATCATTTCTTTGAATCGAATAGAATCGAAAGAAACCTATATTGATCCTACTCATCATCGGTATATTCAAGACATAATAGAGTATGAGTTACATCAGCGATCTACTTTTGATTGGCCTATCGCATTCAATCATACTCCTTTTCAGATTCAAGTATTCAAAGCACTTCAATCAATCCCGTATTCTGAAGTGAGAACCTATGGTGAAATTGCGGTGATGATTGGCAATCCAAAGGCATCACGTGCTGTAGGACAAGCCATTTCAAACAACCCTGTTTTAATTGTGGTGCCATGTCATCGTGTTGTGGCAACGAACGGTTTAGGAGGGTTCTCTAGTGGGTTAGACATGAAAAAGACGTTATTGAACCATGAGATTGTTTTACGATAGTGATAACTTGGTATGAAAGGATGGTTGTATGCACTTAAACGACTATGAAGGATTAAAAACGTGTGTGATGGCTGCGGGGGAACTGATCTTAGAAGTTTATGAAACTTCATTTCAGGTGAGCTACAAAGAAGATCATACGCCATTAACTCAAGCAGATATGAATGCTCATGAGTTAATAAAAGCTTACTGTCAAGAACACTTTCCACACATTGATTTTTTGAGTGAAGAGGCAGAATACATCAGTGATGACTCAAAGCCTTTAGCTTTCATTTGTGATCCTCTAGATGGCACCAAAGAATTTGTCGCAAGAAATGGAGAATTCACAGTGAATCTAGCCTTAGTGGAAAAGGGAAGACCCATTTTAGGACTAATCTATGCTCCAGTGTCTAGAACGTTATTTTATGCATTAAAAGATCATGGTGCTTACATGCAAATCCATGATCAAGAACCGATTCGTATCCATACTTCCACACAAAGAAATAAGTTTAAAGCTGTAGTATCAAGAACTCATGTAGGTGAAGAAGAAAAAGCCTTTTTAGAGTATCATAAAGAACACATTATCTTTACCAGTGGGGTTGGTTCATCGCTTAAAGGATGCATCATTGCGGCTGGTTTTGCAGATGTGTATGTACGATATGGTCCAACTTCAGAATGGGATATTGCCGCAATGGACATCATTGTTCATGAAGCTGGAGGAGTGTTAAGAGATATGCATCATCAGTCTTTACTTTATCGCAAAGCATCCCCAGCTAATCCTTATTTTTATGTTTTAAATCAAGTTGACAATCAGTGGTTAATTGACACTCTTGTGAATTAAATCAAAGGTCTTATCTGGTTTAATCGATTAGACCTTTGATTGTTTGTTCAATTTTTATTCTTGATTCATCATCCAAATTACATGACCATTGACGTTGAAGTAAATGAGGATGATTCACACCATTATCTTTCCACTGGTGCTCAATGAGTTCGCGTTGTTTTTGGCGTCCCATAATACTGTACAAAACATACCACTCTTCTAAAGACATCAGTGGAATATGAACATCATCAACTATGACTTCACTGACAATACTGTGATCATCAAAGATGGCTTTGTATAAACCCTGATCATGCAAATAAGCAAATCCGCCCATAATGTCGATGCTCATTGATTCTATTTGAAGCGTTGCAAAGAATGTTGTTTTAAATGGAGAATCGGGGACATTTACTTGGTGTATTTGATAAGGCTCAATCAGATCCAGGCATTTGTTGATATCATCACTATGGATAAAAAGATCAATGTCTTTAGGTTCAGTGGGTA
>DAIDML010000150.1 GCA_027449005.1 Erysipelotrichaceae bacterium
GATGAAGTGGTTGGACCTGCTGAACCAAATTTAAGATGATGTTTATGGTCAAGATGCTTACGTCTACGCAAAGACGCTCTAATGAGCGTCTTTGTCTTATCTTAGTCTTCGTTGTGGATGAGCAGTATACAGTTTATACCAATCTTGATGATCTAAGATGATATTAGTGCTTTCAATCAAGTGTTCACATCGTGATGCTTGTGTTGTTCCTATAATGGAAACAGGTTGACTTGGATGATGCATCACAAAGGCTAAGGCGATTCCTTCAGGTGATGTGTGATGCTTCTCAGCCAAATCAAGTACGGTTTGTCTTAGTTTCTGATATTCAAGATCTTGCGACCGCATCAATCGTCCTTGTGCTAATGGAGACCAAATCAAAGGATGAATGCGATGTTTTTGAAAGACATCAAAATTACCATTATCAATGTGCTCAAAACAATCTAAGTTAAACTCAATTTGGTTAGTGATGAGTGGGTGTTGGGTATGACTTTGTAAGGCGTCAAACTTTATCGGATCAAAATTGGAAACTCCATACGAGCGAATGTAACCACGATTAACGCATTCATCCAAAGCCTTAGCACATGATTCATGATCAATAAGAGGATCTTCACGATGAATCAAATAGATATCAATGTGGTTTAAACCCAAGTGATTTAGACTTGATTCACAAGCATGGATAATGGATTGATATCGAGTATCATAGTGCCAAATATCGGTTGAATGTTTTGGGTAGTTTATCCCTGTCTTGGTTATCCACTGGGTTGATTGTTTTAAGGATGGATTAAGATTAAGAGCTTCACCGATAAGTTTCTCGTTGTCTCCTAATCCATAGATTTGAGCAGTATCAAAGGTAGTGATACCATGGTCTAGACGATGAGTGATAAGTTCCATCACCTCTTTAGGCGAAAATCGTTCTCTAGTGACATTCATCATGCCTTGAATAAGGTGTGATACAGATAGGGATGGATTAAGTGCAATTGTTTTCATAAGTAACCTCACATTAACATTATCAAAAGAAAAGATGCCCCGCAAGACATCTTGATGATTCATTAAGCAATATCTTTCTTTAATACTCCAAGCAAGCCAGCCGTAACAACTGTTCCTGCGAAGATTGCAATAACGTATTGCAAGATATTTGTTACTGCGAATAGTACAAATACTCCACCATGTGGTACTGCTAATGTTGCTCCTAATCCCATAGAGATAGCACCAGCGACAGCACCTCCAACCATGATAGATGGTAAAACACGTCCTGGATCTGCTGCAGCAAAAGGAATTGCTCCTTCAGTGATAAAACTAGCTCCTAATACGACAGCAGCTTTACCTGCTTCTTTTTGGTCTTCAGTGAATTTCTTTGCAAACAAGAATGTTGCAAGTCCAATTCCTAATGGAGGAACCATTCCCCCTGCCATGACAGCAGCCATAACAGCAGAGCCTTGTCCTGCAACAAGTGTTGATGTTCCAAATGCATATGCTGCTTTATTGACAGGGCCTCCCATATCAAATGCCATCATTGTCCCTAGAAGTAATCCAAGAACAATAGCACTACCACCAGAGAGTGAACTTAAGAAATCTGCAACAGCTTTATTTACAACTGCCATAGGTGTTCCTAAAACATAAAATAGTGATAGACCAACAATGAGTGAAGCAAATACTGGAATAATAAGTACAGGCATAATACCTTGTAAAGATTTTGGTAAAACAATGTATTTCTTAATGGCTAAGATAAGAAAAACGCTCATTTGAGCGTCTTTGCGTAGACGTAGGCATCTTGACCATAAACATCATATCCCACAATGAGGGGTAAATCTTTGACCACCAGTTTTTTAATGGATTCAGGGCCTAAATCTTCATAGGCAATGACTTCAGATGATTGAACACATTGACCTAGGTATGCTCCAGAACCACCAATGGCTAGTAAATAGACTGCATGATGATCACGGAATGATTCTAAGACTTCGCTTGAGCGATATCCTTTTCCAATAATGGCTTTAACACCATGATTGAGTAGAGTAGGGGTGTAGACATCCATGCGTGATGAAGTGGTTGGACCTGCTGAACCAAATTTAAGATGAGGTGGAGTAGGACTAGGTCCTACATAGTAAATGACTGCTCCATTCAAGTCAAAAGGAGGAGTTCCTGCCGCAATGTCTTTCACTAGACGCTGATGTGCAGCATCTCTTGCGGTATACAGTTCTCCTGAAAAAAGAATGAAATCTTTCGCAAGCAATTGATCTAAATCTTGATCATTGATAGGTGTCGTTAATGTGATCATAGTTTGATATGAACATGGCGTGTCATATGACAGTTGATGTTGACTGCAACAGGAAGTCCCGCAATGTGAGTTGGGGCTGTCTTGATAAACACATCAATCGCCGTTGTCTTTCCTCCTAATCCTTGAGGTCCAATACCAGAAGCATTAATCTTTTCTAACCAATCTTGTTCAAGTTGAGCGTATCGAGGATCATGGTTTCTCTCTCCAACTTCATTGAAAAGAGCTTGCTTAGCCAATAAGGCTGCTTGATCCATGGTACCACCAATTCCTACTCCCACCACCATGGGCGGGCATGCATTAGGACCCGCTGTTAGTACGGTATTAATAACGAAATCTTCAACTCCCTTAAGTCCATGAGCAGGCGTTAACATGGCCAATTTTGACATGTTTTCACTGCCAAATCCTTTAGCACTAAGTAAGATTTCACAACGATCATCATGACTCATTTCAATGTGCACCACTGCAGGGGTATTATCTTGAGTATTTACACGCTCTAGTACGGGATCTTTCACAATGGATTTTCTTAGATAGGCTACATCATAGGCTTCTTTCACCCCTTCATTAATCATGTCAATGACATAATCTCCTTCAAGATGAACGTGTTGACCTAGTTTGAGAAAGATAACCACCATTCCAGTATCTTGACACATAGGGATGTGTTCCTTAGAAGCCAATTCTGAGTTTTCTAGCAACACTTTTAGAATCGCTTTTCCTACACCCATTTCTTGATTCATGTAATGAGTGATGGCTTCTTCCATCGGTTTAGAGTAACGAAACTGAATGTCTTGACAAGCTTGAAAGACAGCTTGTTTTATGGCTTGTGTGTTAATCACTCTCATGGTTTTGATCCTTTAATCTGGCTTGAAGGAGTTGTTTTCCTGCAATCCCAGGTCGTGTTAATGATTTAGGTTTTAAAATGATGTTTAAATCTTT
>DAIDML010000151.1 GCA_027449005.1 Erysipelotrichaceae bacterium
GTTCATAACATCATTACTTCAAGACCAACGTATGTGAAAGAAGTGCTCTTTGAGTTGAGTGGTAATCAGCTACTGATTCAACTGTTACGATTGATTATTGACTAAATTCATTTGAGATTAACGATGCATTACTCTATAATGAAACACATAGATTAAGGAGAGTGTTTACTCTTGTAAACCACAAAGATTCATGGACATTAAACAATTACCATTAGGACCCTATCAAACCAATTGCTATATCTTGACTAAGGAAAATGAAGTGATTGTGATTGATCCTTCTGCCAAAGGGGAGTATATCTCAAGTCACATTCCAGAAGGTAATAAGGTGTTAGCCATTGTGTTGACCCATGGTCACTTTGATCATTTTGGTGGAGCACAAGTTTTACTTGATAAGTATCGTTGCCCTCTATACATTCATGAAGATGATGTGGACCTCATTGAAGATCCGTCTAAGAATCTAAGCATGCAAATGAACATCAAGCTTAAAGATCAAGGCTATCGACTTGATGAGGGAATGTTAACGATTGGTTCATTTCAGTTCTCAGTGCTTCATACACCGGGTCACAGTCCAGGGTCAGTGAGTTTACACATTGAAGACATGCTTTTCTGTGGTGATCTCATCTTTAAGGGAAGCATTGGAAGAACTGATCTGTATGGCAGTAATGAGCGTCAAATGAAACAATCACTTGAACGTATTAAAACGTTTTCTCACGATCTCATTCTTTATTCAGGTCATGGTCCTAAGACCACACTCGATCATGAGAAACGTAGTAACCCATTTCTAAAAGGGATGTGGTAGATAATAAAAGGTTAACTTGCATATATTCAAGTTAACCTTTTTGATGATGTAATAGACTAGTATTAAACTTGTTTTGGTCTTAAACCCAAGCCTAGCACGATTCCAAACAGTGAGACAATGAAGTATACATTAAACTTAGGAGCAGTAAACCCACCATAAACGACAAGCAGTGCACCCAAGATCGCTAATATAGGAAACAATAAACCCCAAACCCAATTAAGCTGTTCTTTCTTGCGATCTTTAATGACACCAACATAAAGAATGATATAAAAGACATAGGTTAATACGATAGGTAATCCATCAATTTCTAGTCCATTGAAAAGTTGAATACCATATGTGACCACTCCAGAGGTAGACATGAAGTGAAGTCCTAACCACACTAAGCTTATCATGAAGGTAAACAGTGAGGATGCTAATGGGATATCATAGCGAGGATGAACATGTTTAAGTTGCTCACCGAAGATCATTTCATTTCTTAAGGCTAAGGCATAAGGTAAGCGAATGTATCCTAAGATAAGTCCATTGAATGTTCCTAATATTGAAATCACAACGGCAGTAAAGACAAGATTAGGACCCCATGAACCAAAGAATTGAGTGGCAAGTTCTCCAACTGCTGCATTGCCCAGTTCCATGACACGATCGACTCCTAAAAAAGAAGTTAAGCCAATAGTATAGCCTAAGTAAATAAGCATGATAAGTAGAGGTGCAATGGTTAAGGCTACAGGAAGATTGCGTTTTGGATTTTTAATTTCATGTGCAATGGAAGGGGCAACTAACCAACCATCATAAGCAAAGGCAATCGCAATCAATGCAACGAATAAACCACTGAAACTTCCACCTGATGACGCAGTTGTGATGGAAAGAATCGGATTGCCAAACACCAAACCAAGCAATGCAAGGATCACCAATGCACTGACTTTAATGATCAACGCAAACGATTGAAATTTTCCTGCTAAGATGGTCGCAAAGCTGTTGAAGAGAAAGAAACCAATCATTAATCCAACTGTTAA
>DAIDML010000152.1 GCA_027449005.1 Erysipelotrichaceae bacterium
GGTATTCAGGAATACCTATTCTCATCATTCCACCTACAACATTGAGTTTGTCAAAAATTGTTACCGAATGTCCCTTTTTTCTTAAATCAATGGCTGCTTGGGCTCCAGCTGGACCTGCTCCGATTACAGCAACTTTCTTACCTGTTGAGAATCCTGTTGAGATGTCCCAAATGGATTCATTATCAGCTTGTTCAGCAGCAAAACGTTTTAGTGCTGCAATTGCAATTGGTTGATTAAATTCCACAGCTCTACGGCAATCCAATTCACACGGATGAGCACAGATACGTCCTAAAGTATTTGGAAGAAACAGTTTATCTCGAATAACTTTAATAGCCTCATCATACTTCTTTTCTCCAATTAATTTCACATATGTTTTCACATCAGTGCTCATTGGACATCTACTTTGACAGAACGGATCAGAAAGACCCATGCATTCATTTACTATCTTATCGGCTTTCTTAATAATGCCATCACTAAATATAACTTTATCCATGGTGATTTACTCCTTTATGATTATGAAATGCTTGATTATGAGCAATTAATAAAGTTGTAAACGACTTTTTTAGTCTTACAGTAACAGACCAAAAAAGTCGTTTTTTCATTTTAGTTTTGCTTAAGTTTATATTTAACGATTGCCATTTTCTACAACTGCTTTAGAATCATTTTGGGTATAATGCATATAACTCCATTCAATCCACGAACCATCATAGTTCTTGACATTCTCAATACCTAACGCTTGAGTAAGAATGAGCAATGTGTGAGCACTTCTTACACCGGATTGACAATAAGTGATAACATTTTTATCTTCAAGACTTCCATAGATTGCATCTAATTCAGCACGTGACTTAATTGTAGTATCTTCACGAACTGCTTGAGTCCAGTTAATCCAAGTCGAACCTGGAATCTTACCAGGACCTGCTGCTCCACTTAAAGTTGTAACACCCTTTTCCTCATCTGATGATCTAGTATCAACAATAACAGTATTTGGAGCAGTAAGTGCCGCAACAACATCTTCGAATGTTGCTAAAGCAGCTGTGTTTGGATTTGGAGCCTTGTAATTGGTTGCTTCAACCGATGGATTTGCATTTCCTGTTGCATAACCAGCTCCAATCCAAGCATTCAACCCACCATCTAAATAACGAACATCTTTATGACCTAATAGTTTAATTTGCCACCATAATCGTGCTGCATCATGATGATCGTTTGAAGCATATACTACGATCGTAGTATCTTTTTCAACACCATATTTTGATAAAATAGCTTCCATTTCTTCAACTGTGTTAGCCATTCCACCATAATTATATGTTCCTTCTTTGGCAGAATAATCATTTCTCCACATTGTGAATGAACCAGAGATTGGTGAATCACCTTTTGTTGGATTAAGTGCACCAATAACTACAACACCTTTGTCATTTTCCATTAAATCAAGTAATTGCAAAGGGGTAATGAAGGCATCTGGATTAGCATACTCTGCAATCTTTAGCCCTTGTTCAGTAGAGTCAACAATCACCTTGCGAACTCCAAAGAAATGTCTATAACCTGCATATGAACCAACACCAACAATCATCAAAACAGCAACAAAAATCAAAATAAACTTCCTGTTCTTCATGCAAACCTCCCTTGTTTTGCTTATTTGTTATTTTGTTAACAAATCAATTTTATACGAAAGTGCTTTCACTCGTCAATACATAAATTATTTTTTTCACAATTAATGTGATTTAATCACATAAAAGGTTTATTTTTTCACAAGTTGTGATTTATAGATACTATTTCTCACAAATTTTCTTCTTTTCATTTGATTGTGTATGCTTTCTTGATTATCTCATTTAGCTTTTCTATAGCCACAGATACACAACAAACTAATTGAAAATGTCTGTTCTCACTCATTTTCGATATTGATTATTATTTCTTTCTCATGGATAAGCAACATACTTCAAGTATTATCAACGATTCATTTGAAGATGATTATCAATCTATGATCTATTGCATTAAAATAACCACTATGAGTAAAACAATGTATCGATTGAATCCAATGTAGTTACCTATTATTGCAACCTACACATACGAATGTAATTTCTTGAAATAACTCTGAGCAAGTTCATCATCATAATCCATCTGAATTTTTATCATAGGTTTGAATTTCAAAACTTAATTTTTCAAACTTCAAATTAGAGGTGTATCAGATATCGAATTACTGTTAGAAGACCTAATTATAAAAATATTGAACACTTTCAATTATTCTTTACTCATACAAACCCAATATTTTAATAAGAATTGGCCAAGACTAGTGATACTACTTTATTGGATTTTACTTTTGTTACTTATAGCGTCAAGTTTCGATAAAAAAACAAGAAATTAGTTTCTTGTTTCTTTAAATTCGTCTATCGATTAAGTAAGGGTAAAGTCATGGAAACCTTCGTCCCAATGTCTTGACGACTGATGATGTGAATCGTGCCTTGGTGCTTCTGTACAATCCACTTGGCAATGGATAAACCTAAGCCTGCTCCTTTATTTTTCACTACACGAGCCTGTTCATCACGATAGAAGCGATCAAACACTTTATCAATGCTTTGAGGACTAATGCCTATGCCTTCATCCGTGATGGATAAGGTAATGGCATTGTCTTGAGTGTTAACCCGAATAAAGATGGATGAATCCTGCTTTGAATACTTCAATGCATTGTCCATGATAATACGAATCGCTTGTTTGAGAAGTTGACGATCCGCAACACACGTGATCGATTCATCACAAAAGATGTTGATTTGTTTGCTTTGATCAATCAAGGCTGTTTCTTTAATGATCTCTTCCAGTAGAGTTCTCATGTGCACTTGTTCAAGCAGCAGTTGGATATTATCGGAGTCTCCTCTGGCTAAGAAAAGGAGGTTCTCAACAAGTGTCTTCATGTTTTCAGTTTCATTCTTAATCGCATCAATGGATTCTTGTAAGGTGGCTGGATCTTCTTTCCCCCAGCGATCCAACAGATTCACATAACCTTGAATGACAGAAATCGGTGTACGCAGTTCATGTGATGCATTGGAGACAAACTCGGTTTGTAAAATAACCGCTTGATTAATGCGAATAAGCATGTCATTGATGGTTTCTGTCAGTGCAGTTAAAGCCTGCGAATTGGCTTTCACCTGTATTGGTGAATCCAACTTGTAGGCATCAATGTCTTCAATGGCTTTCGTAATGGATTGAAGTTGATCCATGTCCACACTGACC
>DAIDML010000153.1 GCA_027449005.1 Erysipelotrichaceae bacterium
TTTATTCTTCGTGCAGGTGGAGACATGAAATCCACACTCATCATGGATTCTGTCTTCATGTGGTTGGTGAATGTTCCTGCAGTCTTTATTGCGGCGACCTTCACCTCATGGCCAATTTTAGCAATTTATTTAGTTGGTCAATCCACCGATTTCTTAAAATTACTGATTTCATATGGCTTGGTGAAGAAGGAAAAATGGGTTAAAAATTTAACGTTGCAAAACACTTAATTTGGCAACTTTTAGTTCAAAAAAGTGTTGCAAAGTGCTTATGGGTATGGTATATTTTATAAGCACTTGCCTGAATAGCTCAGTAGGTAGAGCAACCGGCTGTTAACCGGTTGGTCACAGGTTCGAGTCCTGTTTCAGGCGCCATTCAATTGGCCCGTTGGAGAAGCGGCTTAACTCACATGCCTTTCACGCATGCATTCACGGGTTCGAATCCCGTACGGGTCACCAAATGCCAATCAAACACCTTAGGGTGTTTTTTTGTATCGTGAATGCATGCAGGTTGATTTGATTATAATGCATGTTGATGTAAGTTCAATATTTGAGTGGTTATTTTGATATACTAAATCTAACGAGGTAATCTATGAAAGCGATAATACAGAAGAGATACGGTGATGAATCAACATTACATTTAGTAGAAATTGATGATGTGAAGGTAGTGAAACCTGATGATATTCTCATTGATGTGCATTATTGTAACGTGACTGCAGGAGATAAGAACATTAATACGTTAAGTCAACCTTGGTACTTACAAATCCTGATTAGACTTGTTTTTGGTTGGAATAAACCAAGAGCTGTTGTTCGGGGTATTTGTGGTAGTGGGGTGATTGCACAAGTGGGTTCAAGTGTTACAGGGTACAAGGTTGGTGATCATGTTAACTTCATTAACTCAATGAAAGCAGGGGTCGCAGCAGAAAAACTTATTTTAAATGACAAAAGTATCGTAAGTGTGCTTAACCCTAAAGTGTCGTTACAAGAGGCGGCTTGTATTCCTTTTGGTTTCTTAAGTGCTTATCATTTCCTTAATGAATCAACGCTGAGTAAGTCAGTTGATGTTTACCTTTATGGAGCCAGTGGTTCTGTTGGAAGTGCGGCATTGTCACTAGCTCACATGTTTGAAGCCAATGTTGTGGCAGTTGCTAGCGCTAAACACCATCAGCAATTATCCAGTATCTATTCTCAACCTATTTTGGATTATCAAACACAAGATGTGTTCAATCTAAATCAGAAATTTGATGTGGTATTTGATGCGGTAGGTAAAATACAAAGAAAGCAGATTACACACCTTCTGAAACCAAATGGTAAGTTTTTAAGTATCAAATCCGTCACCAAAGAAGACAAACAACGACTTGCCTTTCTTAATGACTGTCTTTTACACAAACGTATTCAACCCATTATTGAAAAAGTTGTTGATCTAGTCGACTATAAAGAAGCATTTGCTCATGCTTATCGAGGACACAAGACAGGCAATGTCTTGATTAAGGTGAAGAATGCATCAATCTAGCATGATGAGTAACTTAAGAGTCATAGGCAAAGGTAGGGTAGCCCAAATCGTTACGGATGATGTATGGGCGTATAAACTTTACCCGTCATGGTATCCAATCGAAGGAATAATCAAGGAAGCTCATATTCTTACTCAAATACACACAAAAACACAATTAAAGAGTGTGACATGTGAAGTGTTGAAGGATGAACATGCTTTAAAAATGAGTTTAATTCATGGCAAAACCATCGCTGACATGATGAGAAAAGAAAAATTTAAAGAAGGCATTCAATGTTTGATTCAAGCTCAAGTAGAAGTTTTTCAATATCATGATCTTGATTGCGAAGATGCATTCACTGCATTTGAATCAACACTAAAACACTCATCACTTCCACAAGAAGTGAAGGATAAAGCTTTGCAATCATTGTCGATGATTGAACGTAAGTATCATTTGTGTCATTTTGATATGCATTTAGAGAACATCATGATGACTGATGACGGATTAGTGATTCTTGATTGGATGAATGCTAAACTTGGAAATCCTGTAATGGATATCGCAAGATCATACATTATTCTGTACCAGTATGTAAAACGACAAGCCAATCCTTATTTGAAGCAAATCTGTAAGCAAATGGGCATTCATAGTGAAGAAGTCAAACAAGCCATACCATTAATGGCAGCACTTCGAATGTTAGAAGAGGAGTCACCTCAATTTAATGATCAATTAAGTAAGTTAATTCATGAATCATGAACTAAGAGAAAGTATCTCTTAGTTTTTTTAGTCTAATATGTTAAAATAATCACATATAATGTGAAATAAATCACGAAAAGTGATATGATGGTCTCAAATGAGATTACGATTTGAAAGAAGGTGAAGTTATGAATATTCAAGACGTCTTGGATACTTCTTCACTTGATGCTAACAAGTTACTCGAACTTGATAGTTTCATTGATCAATGTGAGAATCCAAAGCACGAACAGCTCATCCACGTCCTGCACAAAGCTCAACATCTTTTTGGGTACTTACCACCTAATTTACAGCGTCACATCGCATTAAAACTAAATTGTTCTAGTGCTCAAGTGAATGGGGTTGTTACGTTTTATTCGTTTTTTAATGAAAACAAAATGGGGGAGTTCACCATCAGTGTTTGTATGGGAACAGCGTGTTTTGTGAAAGGTTCAGACAAGGTTCTAGATTTAGTGTATAAGGAAACTGGTGCTGAAAAAGATGTGATGTCAGAAGATGGGGTCTTCAGTGTGAAAGATGTTCGCTGTATTGGAGCTTGTGGTTTAGCTCCAGTGCTTTCAGTGAATGAGAAAGTCTTTGGTCATGTTGAGGCCAAAAGTGTCAAATCCATCGTTGACATCTATAGGAAGAATCATGTCAAGAATTAAATCCATTGAATCATTCAATACGTTTCAAACTCTACTTAAACCACGAGAAGACGTAAGAATCAAACTTTTCATGTGTGCAGGAACCTCATGTTTGTCTTCTGAGGCTGACATTATGATTCAAATGTTTCAAAAACTCTGTGATGAACATGAACTGTCTCATCAATGCGCTATCATTAAAACAGGATGTTTTGGATTTTGCGGTCAAGGACCAATTTTAAGGATTGAACCAGGCGATTATCATTACGTCCAAGTGAAGGTTGAAGATGTTGATGAAATCTTTAATGAACACATTTTAAACAAGAGAATTGTTAAGCGACTCCTTTATCGTAATCCTCATAGTGATGAGATTTCCATTGATGCATCAAGCATGGATTTTTATCAGAAGCAACACCGTATTGCATTAAAGAACTGTGGTCATATTGATCCAGAAATCATTGATGAGTACATTGCGAATGGTGGCTACTCGGCTTTATCAAAAGCACTCAGTGAAATGACACCCTTTGAAGTCATCACATGCATCAATGAATCAGGACTTCGAGGACGAGGTGGAGGAGGATTCTCCACCGGGGTAAAATGGGAAGTTGCCTATTTAGAAGAAACGAATGAGAAATTCATTATTTGCAACGCGGATGAAGGAGATCCTGGGGCATTCATGGATCGTGCTATATGTGAAGGTGATCCTCATAGCATTATTGAAGGTATGATCATTGCGGCTTACGCAACCAAAGCAACACAAGGATTCATATATATTCGAGCAGAATATGCTTTAGCAACCCATCGTCTTCAAATTGCCATTGAACAAGCACGAGCCTATGGACTTTTAGGAACTAACATCTTAGGAACACTGATGTCCTTTGATATCTCCATTAAGATTGGTGCTGGAGCTTTTGTGTGTGGTGAAGAAACCGCGCTTATTCGTTCCATTGAAGGAGGTCGAGGAGAACCTAAGAATAAACCTCCCTATCCTTCCGTGAGTGGCTATCATCGAAAACCTACGGTGGTGAACAATGTTGAAACACTTGCGAATGTTCCTAACATCATCGTGAAAGGAAGTGCGTGGTTTAGAGACATTGGAACTTCAACCTCTCCTGGTACTAAGGTCTTTGCGTTAGCAGGTCATGTTAGAAACATTGGTTTAGTGGAAGTTCCTATGGGAACTACCTTTAGAGAAATTGTCTATGATATTGGTGGAGGACATCCAAAAGATCGAAAAATTAAAGCCATTCAAATTGGGGGACCAAGTGGTGGTGTCATCACAGAGAAATACTTCGATACACCTATTGACTATGAATCACTTAAAGCCATTGGAGCAATGATGGGTAGTGGTGGCATGATTGTCATGGATGAAGATTCTGACATGGTGGAAGTGGCTAAATTTTATCTTGATTTCACTCAAGATGAATCGTGTGGACAATGTACCCCATGTCGCATTGGAACAAAACGAATGTTAGAAATTTTAGAGCGACTCACCTCCATGCAAGGCACTATTGAGGATCTAGAAAGCTTGCGCTCTTTAGGCGAGATTATTAAATGGTCTTCACTGTGTGGGCTTGGCCAAACAGCTCCTAATCCTGTGTTATCAACACTCACTCATTTCAGAGAAGAATATGAAGCTTATGCTTATCGTACTAAGAAGAAAGCTTATAGTATTGATCCAGCTAAGTGTATTGGATGCACAAAATGTGCCCGTAGTTGTCCAGTAACCTGCATTGAAGGTAAAGTGAAACAACTTCATGTCATTGATGAATCGTTATGTATCGCTTGTGGTGCATGCTTCAGCGCATGTCCTGTCAATGCAATCATTCGACCTTAGGAGGTGAAAAGCATGAGTATTATCAAACGTATGGTCACCTGCTATATCAATGATATTCCCGTGACAGTCCCCCAATTTGAATGGCTTTGATTTTTCTATCTTTAGGATGACCACCACCAATATCATAGACAATTTCTCTAAAGGTTGTTCCCATTGGAACTTCCACAAGGCCAATGTTTCTAACATGACCAGCCAGCGCAAAAACCTTTGTTCCTGGAGAAGTTGACGTACCAATGTCTCTAAACCATTCACTACCTTTCACAATGATGTTAGGAACATTTGCTAAGGTTTCCACGTTGTTCACCACGGTTGGTTTGTGATGATACCCACTGACAGATGGATAAGGAGGCTTATTCTTA